>JAUYDP010000020.1 GCA_030691805.1 Dehalococcoidia bacterium
CAGGGGCGCACACCTACGACTTCATTATAATCGGCAGCGGCATCGCCGGACTCTACACTGCCCTTCTCGCGAAGAAGCATGGGAGAGTCCTCCTGCTCACCAAAGGCAGCCTGGACGAGTGCAACACCAAGCACGCCCAGGGGGGAATCGCCGCTGCCGTCGGCGTGGCCGATTCTCCGGAGCTTCATTTCCAGGACACTGTCTCGGTTGGGGCCGGGCTTTGCGATGAGCAGGCGGTGCGGGTTTTGGTAGAAGAGGCCGCCGACCGGATTCAAGACCTTATTCGGCTAGGCGTGCCCTTTGATACCGTGGACGGACAGATCGCCTTAGCCCGGGAGGGTGGCCACTCCCATTCTCGTGTCCTTCATTCAGGGGGCGACGCCACGGGGGCTAATATTGAGTTGACTTTGAGCAGCCGAGCCAGGTCGTCCAAACATATAACCATTATGGAAAATACCCTGGCGACCAGGGTCCTGCTGGAGGGCGGCTCTTTCCAGCAGGTTAAGGTGCTGGACTGCCGTACCAACCGCTACGATACCTTCCAGGGCCGCTCCCTTATAATAGCAACAGGAGGCGCCGGCCAGTTGTTCCAGCGCAATACCAACCCCACCGTGGCGACGGCGGATGGCGTGGCCCTGGCCTTCCGCGCCGGGGCCGAGGTGGCGGACATGGAGTTCGTCCAGTTCCACCCCACCGCCCTCTGCCTGCCTGGGGTGACCCCGTTTCTCATGTCAGAGGCCATGCGGGGAGAAGGGGCCGTCCTCCGGAACGTCCAGGGCCGCCGGTTCATGTCCGATTACCACCAGGATGCCGAGCTAGCCCCGAGGGATACAGTTTCCAGGGCGATCCTCCGGGAGATGGAGGCAACCCGCGCGGAATATGTCCTGCTAGACGTCTCTCATCTGCCAGCCCGGACGGTTACGACCCGCTTTCCGACCATATACAGCTTCTGTCTGGGTCACGGGCTGGACATCACCCGCTCGCCCATACCCGTAGCCCCGGCGGCCCACTACATGATGGGAGGCATCCGCACCGACACCTGCGGAAGGACCACCGTGGCCGGGGTTTACGCCTGCGGCGAGGTCGCCTGCACCGGCGTGCATGGAGCCAACCGGCTGGCCAGCAACTCCCTGTTGGAGGTGCTGGTAGTGGCCAAGCGCATCGTCGAGAGGTCCGAACACCCCGCTGAGCCTCAACCGGACACGCCCCAACCGCTTGGGCGCCCGGACCCTCCCGTCCGGCCTCCCAAGGCATCCTTCCCGGCGCTCCAGACCCTGCTCTGGGAGAAGGCCGGCATCATCCGCTCCGGAGACGGGCTGGACCGGGCACGGCAGGTGCTGGCATCCTGGCAGGAAACGCTGCCGGAACCCGAGGACCGGCACTCGTGGGAGATGGCCAATGGTGTCCTGGTGGGGCGGTTGATGGCAGAGGCGGCCCTGCTACGGGAGGAGAGCCGGGGCGCCCATTTCCGGCAGGACTACCCGCAGGAATCACCCCTCTGGCGCAAGCGCACCGCCTTCTACCTTTCTCCCGACGGGGGCCTTTACTACCGATTTATAGGAGGTTCTTAATGGACGTCCCTCTCTCTGCGGTTCGGGCCATAATCGAGGCCGCCCTGGCCGAGGACGTCGGTTGGGGCGATATCACCACCCGGTCGCTGGTGCCTCCTGAGCACCAGGGGCGCGCCCAGGCCCTGGTCAAGGGTGAGGGAATCCTCTGTGGCACAGAGGTCTTCGCTCTGGCCTTCACCGTCTGGGACCCCGCACTCAAAGTAGATCTCTTGATGCGGGACGGCAGCCCTATCCGCCGCGGCGATATCGTGGCGAAGGTGGAAGGGAGCGCCTCCAGCATTCTGACGGCGGAGCGGGTTGCCCTGAACTTCCTGCAACGCCTCTCCGGCGTCGCCACCATGACCCGGCGCTTTGTGCAGGAGGTCGGCGATCTACCCACCCGTGTCCTGGAGACCCGCAAGACCACGCCGGGATTGCGCCTGTTAGAGAAATACGCCGTACGGGTCGGGGGAGGCTCCAACCACCGGTACAACCTGAGCGACGGCATCCTGATAAAAGACAACCACCTGGCCGTCCTGCGCGCCTATGGCGGCGACCTGCGGGAGGCCATCACTCTTGCCAGGCGGGGCGCTCCCCTGACCATCAAGGTGGAGGTAGAAGTAACCTCCGTAGACGAGGCCAGGACCGCCGCCGAGGCTGGGGCCGACCTTATCTTGCTGGACAACATGCCGGTCAAGATGATGAAGGAGGCCGTGCAGGCCGTCAGGGCCGCGTCGGCATCCGGCCATGCCCGGCCGCTGGTGGAAGCCTCCGGCGGTATCACCCTGGAGAAGGTTCGGGCCATCGCCGAGGCTGGGGTGGACTACCTTTCCTCCGGCGCCCTGACCCACTCCGTCCGCGCCCTGGACATCAGCCTGGAGATGGCGGTCTGAGACAAATTAACTTATCGAAAGCCAAGACATCCTTTAGAGACGAACCGGTGGCCCGTCTCACGTTGCCCCGCCAACAATGTAGCCTCTCTTGTGACAACTCGCATGACGCTCGCCGGGAAGAATTCAGGGTTCGGAGATAGGAGCATTCCTTCCACCTTCTAACTGCCATCTAGCTGGCAAGCCATCCAGGTCTCTGATATAATAACCGAGGTGTGAGCATCCTCTGCCCACGCCTTATGGCATAGGCATATTACACCTACCACGCCCGCGATCGAGAATGCCGGGGTAGCTCAGGTGGTAGAGCAGCGGACTGAAAATCCGCGTGTCGCCAGTTCGACTCTGGCCCCCGGCACCACTTTTTGATGGTGGCGCAACATCCCTGCCTTGGTCAAAGGGGACATGCCGCCTTGGATCGCTGATATACTCGCGCCTGGCGCCTTGCTGGTTGGTTGGTGGGCAGCTCATCGGCCTCTGAGGCATGGAGCCCACCCGAATCTACGTCGCCCCGATCATGGAGATGCTGCGCTCCGGCCTGAGCGTCAAGGCCCTATTCCACGTCACCGGCGAGGGCTTCCTCAACCTGGCCCGCCACCGCTCAGAGGTGGACCGGACTATAGATTACCTGCCGGAGAGACCCCCCATCTTCACCCTTATCCAGCGGTACGGCGGGGTCAGGTCAAAAGCCTCTTAGGGATTCTTGGACCCCCTTTGTTCACGGCTACACAAGCGGTATAATCGTTCCAGCCAGGCTGCGGGAGGCTTTCATGACATACGAGGAAGTTACCGATCAACTCAACGATCTGCGTGTGATCATAGGCGACGCCATCGCCTTTTTCTCCGTCTGGCAAGAACTCATGGTGCCGGATGAACAATCGGCACGGGCCCTAAATCGGTACCGGGGGCTGTTCGTTCCTGCTCGCGCCGCCATGCTCCGGATGGCAATCATGCAGGTAGCCAAGGTCTTCGACCGCCACCATAAGGCTGTGAGCTTAAGGAACCTGCTGAAGGCTGTAAAGAGTGACCCCGAGACCCTTGTCCCCTTTGTTCCCTCGGAGGAACTTGACCAGATAGAGAAGCAGATGGACTCCAACGAGGGGTTGCTAAACAGGGTAAAGGCCTTCCGTGATCAGCGCATTGCCCACCATGATGCAGTGGCTTCCAATGATATGTCAGTACGTTTTGGCGAGGTGAGACGGCTAACAGAAGAAGTCCAGTCGATGTACAACGCTTTGCGCCGCGGTCATGATCGCAATATAACCTCTTTTGACGGTATGGCCAACGATGCCAAGAATCACACAGCAGCAGTCGTGCAGATTATGCGCGAAGAGATGGAGCGGGGCCTCCAAGCGATCAAGGAGGCTGAACGGCGAGTGGAAGAGGAGATGAAGGCCTCAGGCGTGATGCCCATCTAGAACAGTGATAACTTTACCCGGCATAAACGCTATAAGTTGTAGGTGAGTGAATGCGCAACATTGACACGCCGCCCTGCTGGTGAGAGAGTAAGTAAGAAGCACACACAGACGAAGGTGGTCGGGCGGTACTGCAATATCCTGGCGTATCCCTGAGATCTGGCGGCCGACGATGGCGGTACGGGCTACCTCCCACCAGTTCTACGAACTGGGAGACCCATTAGCTGACGGGTAGGCCGGGAGCGTACGTGTTAGACGCCGGCCGGGAACAAGCGTAGAATTAGCTCATGGGCTCACTGGTGGAGGTTTTGCAATGAGTGAACTTGAGCAACTCGAACAACAGGTATTACGGCTTTCGCCCGAGGATTTGGCAAAATTCCGCGCGTGGTTTATCGAACTGGACCATCAGCTTTGGGACAAACAGATTGAGGCCGACGTCGTCGCCGGGAAGCTCGACCGCCTTATTGCTGAAGCGCGTGCTGAGTTCAAGGCTGGAAAGGCCCGGGAAATTTGAAGCACTTTGCGTCCTCAAAGTTTTGGGCGCTCTATCGAGTCCTGCCGGAAGAAGTCCGTGAACTCGCAGACAAGAACTACCAGTTGCTCAAGAGCAATCCACGTCATCCCTCGCTTCACTTCAAGAGAATCGGTGAGATCTGGTCAGTCCGCGTTGGCGAACATTACCGGGCATTGGGAATTGACGAAGAAGGCGGCATCAACTGGATATGGATCGGCACTCATGCCGAATACGATAAGCTCGTCACCTAAGCGTCGTGAAAAAGGCTGTTGCGGCAACGCCAGCGAGGGAATGACGGCGTCTAACAAAGCCGTTCCACCTGACCGCCACCCGCTTGCGGTTTGGAGTGAATCCGAAAGGCCACGGTTGGGCGGCGGCAGGTGACCGGCGGCGTTGGGCAGCAGCCGAGCCGGAAGATGGAGGAGCGTGAAGTGCCGGCCCGTTCAATCCAGCCGCGAGTTATCTATGCCAATATCGTCCGAGACTTCGAGGCGGCATGGAACGGAATCGCTGCCTCGCCCAGAGGCGACACAGGGCTGGGCAACTTCCTGTTCGGATTCACGGGGACACTTCCCTGAGCACACCCCCGTACTCCCTCCTGCCTCGTGTATGTCACCGGCCTCAGCCCTAAGCTCACCGGATGACCCCAAGGCCCTCGGGAATGCGCCTCCTCTCACTGCCCCATTATACCCCACTGCCACAATTAGCCTTTGGACAGGCGCCGGGAGCGGATGACGCATAGAATTTGACTCTCTGCCAACATCGGAGTATAAGATTCATAATTAGCTCACGGAGGGCTTACGACTGTGAGATTCGAATATAGCGAAGTGGCATCACTCGACGAGGCAGTCTCGCTGCTGAGGCAGTACGGTGACGGGGCACACGTGCTGGCCGGCGGCACCGATATCCTGGTTATGGCCAAGGAGGAGCGCGTAAACCCCGAGCATCTCATTGATATCAAGCCTATCCAGGGGATGGCGGAGATCACCTGGGATGGGCAAAGAGGACTCAAGATAGGCGCCCTGGCCACTATACGCGCCATCGAGCGCTCGTCCCTGGTCATGGAGAAGGCCCCGGTTGTCTCTCAAGCGGCGCACTTGCTGGGCTCGGTGCAAATCCGAAACCGTGCCACCGTAGGCGGAAACCTTTGCCAGGCCGTGCCCTCCGCTGAGATGCCCCCTCCCCTGATTGCTCTGGGGGCGACGGCCAGGATCTTCGGCCCCAACGGCTATAGGACTATTCCCTTGGAGCACCTATTCGTAGGGCCGCGCCGGACCTCCCTGGGCCGCCAGGAGTTGCTGGTAGAACTGGAAGTGCCGGCAGTGCCGGCCAACACGGGCTCGGCATACCTGAGGTTCAGCCCTCGCAAGGCCATGGACCTGGCAATCGCCAGCGCCGCCGCCATGGTCAGGCTGGATGATGGTAGATGTAGCGAATGCCGCATCGTATTAGGGGCTGTGGCCCCCACTCCCATCAGGGCGACCAAGGCCGAGGACACCCTGAGGGGAGAACGGCCAGGGGCCGGCGTAATCGAACGGGCCGCAGAGCTAGCCGCGGCCGAAGCCATGCCCATTTCAGATATCAGGGCCTCGGCAGAATATCGCCGCGAACTGGTGAAGGTCCTTGTCAGGCGTGCTTTGCTTCAATCAATAGCAGCCGCCGGGGCCAGCTGAGCGATCTTGTGGACGGACAGCGCAGTATAGACGCCAGCCGTGTAGAGACGTGTAGAGACGTGAGATATCACGTCTCTACGGCTACGGCCAGCCTACCCGGCAGCAAGAACAAATAAGGGGATGCTATCGGCGATGAAGCGTTCAATTGAGCTCACAGTAAACGGGGAGACTCACAACGTGTTCGTGGAGCCCTGGTGGACCCTCAAGGACGTGCTGAGAGAGCAGCTCGGCCTGACCGGAACCAAGACTGGATGCGAGGAGGGCGACTGCGGGGCCTGTACGGTGATCATGGAGGGCAAGGCCGTAAACTCCTGCCTCGTGCTAGCCGTGGAGGCAAGGGGTAAGGCCGTGACCACCATAGAGGGGCTGGCCGGACCTGATGGCTTGCATCCTCTGCAAGAGGCTTTTATCGAGTACGGCGCCTTTCAGTGCGGCTACTGCACGCCCGGCGTGTTGATGTCCGCCCGGGCCCTGCTGGACGAGAATCCTAACCCCAGCATAGCTCAGATAAGGGAGGCCCTGGCTGGTAACCTTTGCCGTTGTACAGGTTATATAAAGATCGAGCAGGCGGTCCTGGCCGCTGCCGGCAAGTTAAGGAGCTAATGGCATGGAGCGTCATATGGTTGTGGGCAAGAGGCTACCTCGAGTCGATGGCCTGGAGAAGGTCACGGGCCAGTCCCAATATGCCGACGACATTGTGTTGCCCAATATGCTTCGGGGCCAGGTGCTGAGAAGCCCTTACCCCCACGCTCGAATCCTTAATATAGATACCAGCCGGGCTGAAAAGCTGCCGGGGGTGGTGGCTGTGGCCTCCGCCAAGGACCTGTCCCTGGTCAGATATGGCGCAAGCGTCCAGGACGAGACCGCCTTTGCCGTGGACAAGGTAAGATACGTGGGTGAGGCCGTCGCAGCGGTAGCTGCCGTAGATCTGGACACCGCGAAGCAAGCGTTGAGCCTCATACAGGTTGAGTACGAAGAACAGCCGGCCGTGTTCAATGCCCATGAAGCGCTGAAGCCCGGCAGCCCCTTGGTCCATGAAGAAGTACACACATACAAACACCTGCCCGGCTTCATGCCGGTAGAGGGCACCAATATCTGTTACCATTACAAGCTAAGGCGCGGGGATGTAGAGGTTGGGTTCGGGGTGAGCGACCTCGTACTGGAGGACACCTACCAGGTGCCGATGGCCCACCACGGATACATCGAGCCCCCGGTGGCCGTATGCTGGTTCGACCAGCAGGGACGTGCCACAGTCTGGTCGCCCAGTGCCAAGCCCTACGGCCTGCGCAAGGACCTGGCTGCCGTGTTTCAACTGCCCATGAGCAAGATGAGGGTCATGACCTGCCGGGTGGGCGGTAGCTTTGGGGGAAAGAACGATGCGAGGCTGGAGCATATCGGCCTGGCGCTGGCCCGTAAGGCCGGACGCCCCGTTAAGATGTCCATGACCAGGTCGGAGAGCTTTACATCGGCTACCGTGCGCCATCCGGCGACCATCTGGATCAAGACAGGCGTGAAGGTAGATGGGACGCTGCACGCCAGGGAGATGGAGATAACCTGGAACACCGGGGCCTACTGTGCCGCAGGAGGAATGCTTTGCAAGAATTCCGGCCACGCGGCGCCTGGCCCCTACAAGATACCCCACGTTAAGGTAGATTCTTTACTCGTCTACACCAACAACCTGGTAGCGGGCGGCATGCGCGGTTTCGGCTCCCCTCAATTATCCTGGGCGGTCGAGTCCCAGATGGACGAGATCGCCGAGCGGCTGGGGATAGACCCCGTTGATCTCCGCCTCAGGAACGCAGTCGAAGAGGGGTCGTTATCCTATGACGGGCAGGTGCTGCACAGCGTCGGCCTCAAGGAGACTATCCGGGAAGTAGCCGCTCAGACCGAAGGGCGCCGCGGCCGGCTGGCTCCAGGCTGGGGAACTGGATTCGCCTGTAGCCAGAAGAGCGTCATATCCG
>JAUYDP010000067.1 GCA_030691805.1 Dehalococcoidia bacterium
GTGGCCGGCCAGAACTGAGGTTAAACAAGACCTCTTCTGCCCTTGACAAAGCCGTTTCCACGTCATCCCGGGCCTCGTACCCGACCCCGGCGATGCGGCCTCCCCTTCGGGGTGGGCAGCTTGGGTTCGTGCGGGGCTGGAAAGCCCTGCCTATCCTGCCCGGATAGCAGGTCCTTTCTAGGGCCGGGGCCTGGGCGCGAATTATGCCCGCTCTTCAGGAAGTTTCCTCCCGCGTGCCAGCGGCGGAGAGAGAGCAAGCCTCCCAGGGCCAGGGGGGCCATTAGAGAGGTAACGTATATCCCCTGGCGGCTCCAGAAGACGAAGGATGGATGGACTGCCAGGAGGAGGACCGCCAGGGCCGCCGCCGCCCACCCGAAGAGCGATCTTGCCAGAAAGTAAGTCAGGACAACGGCGGCTGCGCTGCCCAGGACCGTGAGCAAGCGTAGCGACTCCACGCCGATTCCCAGAACGGCGAAGAAAGGCACCAGCAGGTAGGAGTTCACGGCTCCCACGTAGTCCATGACCATCAGGGGGTAGGCCATGTCTCCCAGCCAGAGGCCTGCCCCCTTGAATATCTCCACCGGCTGGCCCTGGAGCATCTGCACGGCCAGGACGGCGTCGGCTGCCTCGTCGTAGTACAGTCCCGGCAGTTCGAGCCGGTAGAGGGTTAGGGCCAGAAAGATAACAAGGGCGGTCCCCAAGGCCGCGCCTTCCATAACCAGGGGTTTCCGCATCTCGCCGCCAGTATAGCAGAGCAGCTATACCACGGCCACCGCCTCAATCTCCACCAGGTACTCCGGCTCCGCCAGGGCCACCACCTGGACGGAAGTGGATGCGGGGAAGGGCTCCCGCGTGAAACGGCGTCGGGCCTTGCCCACGGCCTCCCGGTACCGCATGTCCGTCAAGAAGACGTTCAGCTTCACTACGCTGTCGAAAGTGGCGCCGGCCGCCTCCAGTATGGCGCCGATATTCTTCAGCGCCTGCTCGGCCTGGGCCTCGGGGTCTCCGATTCCCACCGTTTGCCCCTGCTGGTTTTTGGCTACCTGCCCAGCGATAAACAGCAGGTTGCCCGCCCGGATGCCGTGGGAGTACGCCCCACGGGGCGGGAATACTTCCTTGGTTTGGATGGCCTCTTTGTTCATAGCAGTCTGCTCGCACTCCTTTCAGTTTGGTGACCTCTGCATTGCTGGCTAGATGTCGCGCGGGGCTAATCCCAATTTTACTCCGCCTACGTTCCTAATACCTTTCAGTTTGGTGACCTGGCTAGATGAAGTGTGGGGGCTTGTCCCCCGCTGGGGCGGGGAGGCGGGGGACAAGCCCCCACACTACACGCTCCCTCGTGGCCTTTACACTCCCGTGCAATGATCAGTAGCTGCGATCTTCGTTGATCCCTACACTGGAAATTCTGAACTCTTTGCCTCTTTGCCGGCTCAAATTGGCGCCGCCAAGCTGAACCGGGGCATTGCTACCTATCCCGTATTGGGTTCACCCGGCAGCGCCTGGCGGATGTCCTGCGTTGCGGCGTAAATCGTGCGTTGGCGTCGCGGCGCGGAGACGCCCTACCGGGGCGTCTCTACATACACGGATGCGCAGAGGCAGCGTATTCCTATACATTCAACCAGGCACCACAAAATACAAACAAGCCCGCCAAGCACCAAAAAGCACTATCGGGCAACACCAAGCTCATTAAGCACCACAAAGCCTACCGAGCGCAACCAAGCCTACCAAGCACCACCAGGCACAACCAGGCACGGGCGGTGCTGGTGAGGGGCGGGGTTAGATTACAGCTATCGCCTCCATCATGATCATTTGTTCCGGGAGCGCAAGGGCCGCTACCTGAACAGAAGTGGAGGCAGGGAAGGGCTCCCGCATGAACTGGCGGCGCACCTTGCCCACGGCCTCCCGGTGCCTCATGTCCGTCATATAGACCTTCAACATTACCACGTTATCGAAGCTGGCGCCCGCGGCCTCAAGGAGGGCCCCTATGTTCTTCAGGACCTGCTCCGCCTGAGCAACCGGATCTCCCAGCCCGATTATTTCCCCCTTTTCGTTCCGGGCGCCCTGTCCAGCAATGAAGATAAGATTGCCCGCCCGGACCGCGTTGGAATGTGGGCCCTGGGCCGGGTGGATCTTGTCAGTGACGATAGCCTCTTTGTTCATGATGCTCTCCCCGTTCAGTTCAAAGTATTGTCGGGCCGGCCCCAACGTGCTCGGCCAGATGGCGGTATCTTAGCAGATAAGACTGGGCTAGGGAAGGGGACGCATACGGCTGACCGTAGCAGCGGCTTTCAGCAATGGGACTGGTAAGGGCGGGTTTGATGAAGTTTGACAAAATAATCCGGTGCAGGCGGCAGGACGGCGTGGCCACGCCCCACCACCCCTGGCGGACAGGGACGTCCGCCGCTACGTCTTGATGGAAGGAAACATGGCCGTCTCCCCTGTTCGTAGCGGCCGACCTCCGTGTCGGCTAGGCGGGGCTTGGCTACACCCAGTTTATTCTTCAAGGGCTCATGAAACCCGCCCCTACGCTGGCAAGCGGACGATGATTCCCACCGGATGACGGATGCATGATGTACCTCCAGCTACCGCACGTTGGTTCCCCATCCGTTATCCGCTTGCGTCTCTCGAGGAAGGCTATCCTGGCATTTCGTTCCCACTTGTAATCCCCACCCATCCGTTGAGAATAAGCCATAACTCAAGGAAGATCGCCCTTTGAAGGGGGCTTTCTCCTGAGACTCCGCCCATCCGTTGAGAATAAGCTATGACTCAAGGAAGACCATCCTTTGCAGTAAGCGGACAGGATTCGGTGCGGCGTTATATAATAGAGGAAGTGTAAATGAAGATAGTCTTTCGCCTCTTTTCCTATCTCAAGAAATACTCCCGGAGGGCAGCGGCCGCCTATATCTGTCTCCTTTTCTCCACAGTATTAGGGCTGGCCTTACCGTGGCTCATCAAGGAGGTCATAGACCGGGCGCTAGCCGGGGAGCAGGGGAATTTTTTGCTAATCGCCGCCCTGGCGGTGGTGGTTATCAGTGTGGCCAAAGCGGCCTTCTCCCTCGGGCAGGGGTATCTTAACGAGTCTCTGGCACAGGGGATCGCCTTTGACCTGCGGAACATCCTCTACGATCGCATTCAGCGCTTGAGCTTCGCCTTCCATGACCGGGCAAGGACGGGTGACCTGATGTCCCGGTGCACCTCGGACGTGGACTCGGTGCGACTCTTCTTCCACATGGGCCTGATGAATGGCGCCAACACGACTTTGACCTTCCTATCCGTCTCCACGGTGCTTTTGACGCTCAATTGGCGGCTGGCCCTGGTATCCTTGATCCTAATTCCCATTCTAGGGGTACGCGCCATAATGGTGGCCAAACAACTCCGGAGCCTCTTCATGACGGTGCAAAGGCAATTCGCCAGGATGAGCGCGGTCCTACAGGAGAATATCGCTGGGGTGCGGGTGGTCAGGGCCTTCGCTCGGGAGGAGCACGAGATTGAGAAGTTCGGCCGGGAGAGCGGCCGCTTCATGGACGATATGATGGCGGCGGTGCGCCAGTGGTCCTTTAACTTCCCCTTCATGTCATTTATCGTGAGCGTGGCGTCGGCCCTGGTCCTCTGGTACGGCGGCCATGAGGTAGTGGACGGGCGCTTGACCGTGGGAGGACTGGTGGCCTTCAATGGATACCTGGTTATGCTGGCATGGCCGGTGCGGACCCTGGGCTGGGTTATGAACCTGGCTGCCAGGGCCAGTTCCTCCGGCGAGCGTCTCCTGGATATCCTGGACGCCAAATCGGAGGTGCAGGAGGCCCCAGACGCTCGCCATCTGCCAAGGGTAAGGGGGAACCTGCGCTTTGAGAGCGTCTCCTTCGGTTACGACCCTCAGCATCTCATCCTGCGGGACGTCTCGTTCGAGGCGCATCCCGGCCAGATGGTGGCCCTGGTAGGGCGGACCGGAAGCGGCAAATCCTCTCTGGTCAGCCTTATTCCTCGCTTTTACGACCCTATCGCCGGCCGAATCACCATAGATGGCGTGGATATAAGTAAAGTAACCCTGTCATCGCTCCGCAAGCAGATTGGCATCGTGCTTCAGGAGACCTTCCTATTCTCGGCGACGGCGCGGGAAAACCTGACCTACGGCCTGGAGGGAGCCAGCCAGGCGGCGATGGAGGAAGCCGCCCGGGCCGCCCATGCCCACGACTTCATCGTTCAGTTGCCGCAGGGCTACGATACCCTAGTGGGCGAACGGGGAATTATGCTCTCCGGTGGGCAACGCCAGCGAATCGCCATCGCCAGGACCCTCCTCCTGGACCCACCTATCCTCATCCTGGACGATTCCACGTCCAGCGTGGACATGGAGACTGAATACCTGATACAGGAGGCGCTACGCCGTCTCATGCGGGACCGCACCACCCTGGTCATCGCCCAGCGTCTAACCACAGTTAAGCGCGCCGATAGCATACTGGTGATAGAAGACGGGCAGATAGTGGAGCAGGGCACCCACGAGGAGCTAATGGCCCATGGCCGGGCCTACCCGGAGATCTACGACCTCCATCTGAAGGGGCAAGAGGAAGCTGCCGCTCTACAGACGGGGCTTGTTTAGGATGCCTCCCCGTATTAAGACATACGCCCTCCAGACGGGGGTTTAAGGGGGCGTCCCCCTGTCTAACGACAAATCGCCGCAAAACGGGGGTTTAAGGGGGTGTCCCCCTCTAACGAAGCAAACCACAACCCTCAAAGAGGGGTTGTGGGAGTGTCCGGAGAGGAGCTTAGTCTAACTTAATGCACGGTCATATGCACTTCGATAGCGATATGGACGACCTCGGTCGCGTCTACGACGGCCGCATCATGGCCCGCCTCTTCCCCTATCTTGCGCCTTTCAAGATGCACATGGTGGTGGCTACACTCATGATGGTCATCACGGCGGCTTCCTATCTGCTCAGCCCGTACCTGGTAAAGGTGGCCATTGACCAGTATATCGCGGCCGGCGACCTGGACGGCCTCAACTGGGTTGCAGCCGCCTATATCCTCAACGGCCTGGCCAGTTGGGGCGCTTCCTATGGGCAAATCTACTCCCTCTCATATGTGGGCCAGCGCATCCTCTACCAGTTGCGCATTGACCTTTTCAGACACTTGCAGAAGCTATCTCTGGACTTCTTCAACCGGACCGAGGCCGGGCGAATAATGTCCCGAATTCAAAATGACGTTGGCGCCCTGAACGAGATGCTGACCACCGGTCTGATAGGGTCCCTCAGCGACGTGCTGACCCTGGGTGGCATCATCATCATCATGTTTACCATGGATGTCCGCCTCTCGCTCCTGACCTTCACGGTCCTGCCTTTGATGGCGGCTATCACCATTCTCTGGCGGGCCAAGGCCCGGGAGTCCTACCGCCGGGTGCGCCGTACTCTAGCCTTCGTCAATGCCAGCCTTCAGGAGAACATCTCCGGCGTGCGGGTGGTCCAGGCCCTCTCCCGGGAGGAACGAAACCTGGGCGCCTTCCAGGAGATAAACCGCCGCCATCTGGACGCCAACCTGCGCTCGGCAGCCCTCTCCTCGGTCTTCTTCCCTTCGGTGGACATCGTCTCTGCCCTGGCCATGGCCCTGGTGATCGGGCTTGGAGGTATGCAAGTATTACAAGGAGGCCTAACCGCCGGCGCCCTGGTGGCCTTCACCCTCTATATCGGCCGTTTCTTCGACCCGATCCGGGACCTGAGCCAGCGGTACAACGTGATGCAGTCGGCCATGGCCTCCGGGGAGCGCATCTTCGAGTTGCTGGACACCCAGCCTCAAGTAGTGGATGACCCCAACGCGGTAGACCTTCCGCAGGTCAACGGACAGGTGGACTACCAGGACGTGACCTTCAGCTACACGGACGGCAAGGGTGTCCTCCATGACATCAACCTGCTGGTGAAACCGGGGGAGACCATCGCCCTGGTGGGACGCACGGGGGCAGGTAAGACCAGCCTGGTGAGCCTCCTGGCCCGCTTTTACGACGTGAAGGGCGGTGAGGTGCGCCTGGACAATACGGACCTGCGGCGCCTACGCCTGCACACCTTGCGCTCTCGCCTGGGGATGGTGCTTCAGGAGCCTTTCCTCTTCTCAGGGACGGTGCGGGAGAACATCCAGTACGGGAAGCTGGACGCTACGGAAGAGGAGGTCATCGCCGCCGCCCAAGCCGTGGGAGCGCATGACTTCATCGTGGCACTGGAGCAGGGTTACGACACTCCGGTCCACGAGCAGGGGAGCAAGCTAAGCATGGGCCAGCGTCAGCTCATCAGCTTCGCCCGGGCCATCCTGGCCGATCCCCGCATACTCATTCTCGACGAGGCCACCAACAGCGTGGACCCCCAGACCGAGGCCCTGATCCAGCAGGCCCTGCGAAGCCTCACCCACGGCCGCATGGCCATCGTCATCGCCCACCGGCTATCCACCATCCGGAACGCCGACCGCATCGTGGTCCTGGACGAAGGCCGGGTGGTGGAGGTGGGCAGCCACGACGAGCTTCTGGCCGGTAAGGGGTTGTATTATAACCTTTATACTGGCGCTTTTGCCGGGAAAGATGGGGGAGACGGGGCGGGGTCGGGGGCGTAGAGCCCCAAGACCGCCGCCTGAAGCACCCCGAATTCCATGACTGCTCCACCAGACAACAGGAAGGCGGCTGTCCATGGAAGGAGACCATTTCCCAACGGATAGCGGATGAGAGGAACGGATAACGGATGGGCGGCCGGTATCCCTGGTTGGCGGTCCATGCTGCCTTATCCGTTATCCCTTTGGGCTTGTGCATCGGGGTTAGCCATAGCCGTGGGCGCCCTCCCGGGCATAGCGCCTTATCCGTTGAGAAGGGCTGCAAGCAAAGCTGCGTCTCTCTTCTCGTCCTTCGCGAGGTTTAGGAATTCGGGGTGTTTCATGACCCGACCTTTGACGGTCTGAAGGCCCTAGACCCCAAAGTGGTTTGGGATTAGAATCAGAGGCAAGGATAGCTTGCAAGGAGCGGGCGATGGCCAGAAGATTCCGAGTCATACTGGACC
>JAUYDP010000120.1 GCA_030691805.1 Dehalococcoidia bacterium
AGTAGCGAGGCATGCCTCGCCACTACAGATCCCGCGTGACTGGCCCATTGACGGGTTTTTCAACAAGCTCGGGACGTCCGCCGCTACGGATATTTTGCCCGATAACTACCATTCTGGTGGACAGAGGAGTCCGCCCCTACGTGGATTTACCTCGAAAGGTGCGATGCGGTAGCAGGTAATGTGCCTACCCCAATCCTATGGCGGACAGGGAGAGCCCGTTGATAAACTTGATAAAGTACGGAGCTGTCTTCCCTACCGTGGCCGAGCAGGCGTCGCTCACGCAGTAGCGAGGCATGCCTCGCCACTACAGATCCCGCGTGACTGGCCCATTGACGGGTTTTTCAACAAGCTCGGGACGTCCGCCGCTACGGATATTTTGCCCGATAACTACCATTCTGGTGGACAGGGACGTCCGCCGCTACGTGGAGCTACCTCGAAAGGTGCGATACGTTAGCAGGTAATGTGCCTACACTAGTAGCTTCTTCACTAGCCGCTCCGCCAGGGCTTTAGCCCTGGGGGGCACGTCTATCTTCTCGAAGCGGCCTTCGGGGTCGTGGGCGGGCCTGGTAGCGTCAATGCCTATCTTGGAGGTGGTGGTCACGAACGCCTTCTGAATGTCATCATACTTCCCGCCACCGGCCGAGGGGTCCAGGGAGAAACCAGGAAGGCCGTCCCGCATGACTACGTCCCTGGATGGCTGGCAACGCGTAGCTATGGCCCATTCCACCTCCCGCGGATCGTGGAGATCCACGTCAGTATCTACGGCCACGGCCACCTTGATGCTGGGGTTGGATTCCAGCAGAAAGCTCAAGAGCTTCGGCACCTCTTCGTCCGCTTTCTTCTCCACCTGGACCACAGTCATCATCCCCAGGTTCCGCATGGCCGTATGTTTAACGATGGGGAAGCTCTTTTGTAGGTTCTTCAGGTAGTCCAACTCCCAGGACAGGTCCATAAGCACCGACTCCTCGGTGGTCCAGGGCATGAGGGCGTGATAGATGGGGGCGCGCCGGTGGGTAATGGCCTTGATCTTTCCTACGGGGTTTTCGTATTTGAAGTAGTAGCCATCTGACTCGCCGAACGGCCCCTCGGTATCCCGACGTCCGGGGATGAGATATCCCTCCAGCACGAACTCGGCCCAGGCGGGCACGTCTACGTCCACCGTCTTGCACTTTACCAGCTCGATTGGGCGTCCGGCCAGGCCGCCGGCGATATCGAACTTGTCCTCGCCCTCCGGCGCCCGGACGACGCTGGAGAAGAAGGTGATGGGGTCCAGGCCGATAGCTATTGCGAACTCCAGGGGCTGGCCTTTCTTCTCCGCCCTGGCCCAGATGTGGGAGAGAGGGGGTGTGGCCAGAAATATCCCTATGGTGTTCCGGTCTTTCACCTGAATTCGGTGAAGCCCCACGCCTCGCATTCCGGTGTCCGGGTCTTTGAAAGTGGTCAGGGCGCAGGTGAAGTAGGGACTCACGTCTTTAGCGTGATGGGTCAGGACCGGTATGGTGCGGGAGATATTTATTCCCTGCTTGTAGACTACCTCCTGGCAGGGCGCCCGTTTCCGCATCACAGGCTTGATGGGGTTGGACCGCCTGGCCTCGTAGGTCTCCGCCAGCCGTTCCTCTTTGACCCCCAAGGCCGCTGCCAGCCGCCGCCGCCGGCCCAGCAGGTTTCCTACTACGGGGATTCCATAACCTTTGGACGTGGAGAACAGAACGGCTTCACCGCTGGACTTGTCTATCTGTTTCAAGACCGCAGGGATCTCGTGGCGGGGCGAGAGAGGCTCGTCCACCTGGACCAGGTCCTGGTGGGTAACCAAATATCCCAGGAATGTTCGAAGGTCCTTGAACATGTCGCCTCCTAAAAAATATGTTTTTTGTGGGCAGATCGGCCCTGACAGGCTTTGCCAGCAGTTGAGAGTGTTGAACGATTAGTAACCGAGGTTCTGCTCTATCCGGTCAACTACTTTGTTCAACTCAAGGGCTGCCGGGCTGTCGGGGTACTTATAGACGAAGGGTTGCCCCTCGTCGGAGGATTCGCTGAGGCGGGGATCCAGGGGAATGCGCCCCAGGAACGGGATGTCCATCTCTTGGGCCAGCTTCTCGCCTCCTCCTACGCGAAGGATGTCCACCCTTTCACCGCAATTGGGGCAGACATAGCCGCTCATGTTCTCTATAATGCCGAAAACTCGGACTCCCGCCTTTCTGCACAGGATGGCGGCCTTGCGTGCTACGTTTTGGGAGACCTCCGAGGGGATGGTGACCACTACGGCGCCCGCCAGGTCGGGGACGTATTCCATCAGGTTCATGGCATCGGAGCTGGTGCCGGGGGGCATGTCCACCAGGAGGTAGTCCCGCGTGCCATAGTTGACGTGGCAGACGAACTCCTCGGTCGCGCTGCGACGCATATCATGGAACCAGGTGAGGACCTCCTGGCTGGAAAGGATTGAGCCCATGGAGACCACTTGGATGCCCATGAACCCCTCTACGGGGATGATGCCGTCGTCGCCAATCTTGAGCCGGTGCCCGGCCACTCCCAGCATCTTGGGAACCGTGGCGCCGTCAAAATCCTGGTCCAGGATGCTTACTTTGCGGCCCCGCATCGCCAGCGCCATGGCTATGTTTACGGTTATGATGCTCTTGCCCACGCCGCCTTTGCCTCCGACCACGGCCACCTTGTGCTTGATGCTGGTCAAGGACTCCCGGGCCTTGGTCATGCGCCGGCGCTGGTATATCTCCAGCTTGGCGGAAGAGCGGCAATCGAAGAACCTCTCACAGTTCTCACAGCGGAGGGTGCAGCTCATATCCACGTTAATTGCCAGGATCTCCCGTTCGGTGGTGCTATCGCTCAATACTACCTCCCCGGCGGCCGCGGCTGGGCCTCCTTATTAAAGCACAGGAGCAGTTAGCCGTATAAAGCGGTAACTGCTCCCGTCAGGTCATTACATTGGGTTTACTGGACTTCGATCTTGGTGCGCTTCCTGGTCTTGGGCTTTTCCGCCTCCTCGACACACCGGATGGCCTCGTCCACCAGGCTGCGGACCGCCAGGAGCATCTCCTTCTGAGCCGTATGGATGTGGCCCCGGGTCTCAGCAGGCAGGATGTTCAACGGGCTGAGCCTGTCTAGTAAATCAAAGAACCGTTCTTTGTCGGCTTCGGCTTCGGCTACCATGGTGCACCTCCTGCTGTTGCTTCAGCTTAACTTTAGCATAGGGCTGAGGCCCTGTCAAAGCGACTTCCAGAGTCCCAGAGTCTTAACGCAGAGATCGCGGAGAACGCTGAGATAGCCTAATGAATCTCTCCGCGGTCTCTGCTTGCTCTGGTATGAAAATGGGTCCCCAGTGGCACAGGCCTCTCGCCTGGGCCACCGTCAATGAGCATTTTCATCCCCGGTGGCGTCCCGGCAGGGGCATGGGGAACTGCGATGAATAACCCCCGTCGCTTTTGACTGTATGTGCTCCCAATGCTATCATCCGATACGCGGACTATGCTTATTCTAGTAACCAACGACGACGGAATTGAATCGGAGGGGCTGGTCAAGCTTCAATCAGCTCTGACCTCAGTGGGGGAGGTCCTGGTCATCGCTCCCGACCGGGATTGGACTGGCGCCGGCCATTCCAAGTCCATTCATAAGACCCTGAGGGTTTTTGAGAGGGAGCTGAGCGACGGTAGCCGCGCCTATGCAACAGACGGCACTCCAACGGACTGCGTGGCCCTGGGGGTGCTGGGCCTAGTGGGAAGGCGTCCGGATGTCGTGGTATCTGGCATCAATAAGGGGCCTAACCTGGGGCACGACATTACCTACTCCGGGACCGTCGCGGCAGCTATCGAGGCGGCCATCAACGAGGTCCCTGCCATAGCCGTATCTTTGGGGGGCTATGAAAGCTGGCGGTTTGACTTCGCCGCCGATTTTACCGCCCGTCTGCTTAGGGTGATCATGGCCGGAGACCCCCACCCAGGGGCGCTTTTCAACGTGAATGTGCCAGGCTTACCTGCATCTGAGATCAAGGGCATAGAGACCACCCGTCTCGGCCAGAGGATCTATCGCGATGTGCTGATGGGCATGGAGGAGCCAGATGCCGGCCGGTGTTATCGAATTACCGGTGAGATGCCCGACGGCCTGGAAGAGGAGGGCACGGATATCAAAGCCCTGGCCGAAGGAAAGATCTCCATAACGCCAATTCACTTGGACCTGACGCATCACCGTCTCCTTTCCCAGTTACAGACCTCTGGCCTGGAAGAAGAATTGAACAGAGCACTTTTTGGTGCTACGGCCGCCAACCTGGGGGCACTGGGGTGTGTCTCCCCGAAAACCCCTGCTTGGTAGCAGCGCCCCGGGCCGGGGGGATAGGGTGAATCCTACCCGAATATGAGGGTGTTGAAAATAGCGCCGCATCCTGGGGGGATTGGGGCCATAGGCGTTAAAATAAGTGGACTTGTGACGTAGCGCAGAGGCTTGTCCCCTAGGAGGCCGCCGTCGGGGGACAAGCCCCCGACCTACGCCAGACGACAGCGGGAGTGGTTCCCGCAGCCTTATTTTAACGCGTATGGGGATTGGGGCTGAACCCCCGAATTCTTGTAGTGAGTTAAGCGCCGCAGGCCAGGAGGCTTGGCGTTGTGTCCCCACGAGTTCGCTCGGGTGAGGGCAGCGCCGCAGGGGGGGATTGGGGCTGTACCCCTGAATTCTTGTGGGTGAGCTTAGCGCCGCGGGGGGGCTTGGGGCTGTACCCCCGAATTCTTGTAGGTGAGTTTAGCGCCGCAGGCCGGGGGGATTGGGGGGTGTCCCCCCATATTTTTACCCCTGTTTAGGGTGGGGTGGGGCAACAACGGACCCTAAAAGGCTCTGTTCTGAGAATTATCTATGAGAGTTATCTAAATGAGAGTAATCCTTTACACCGGTAAAGGCGGTGTTGGCAAGACCAGCGTAGCGGCTGCCACCGCCCTGCGTCTCGCTGACATGGGCTACAAGACCATAATAATCAGCACCGACGTAGCCCATAGCCTGGCCGACTCCTTCGACGTGCCCCTGGGGCCGTCCCCTACGCCAGTGGCTCCCAACCTCTGGGGCCAGGAGGTAGACATCCTCTACGAGCTAAAGACCAACTGGGAGGCTATCCAGAAATACCTGATAGCCATTTTTACCTGGCAGGGGCTGGACATGGTAGTAGCCGAGGAGATGGCAATCCTCCCTGGGATGGATGAGGTTTCCAGCCTTCTTTACATAACCCGCTATCAGGAGTCCGGTGAATATGATATGGTGGTGGTGGACTGCGCCCCCACAGGGGAGACCCTTAGGCTTCTGTCTTTTCCCGATGTCGCCAGATGGTGGGTACAGAAGATATTGCCTATCGAGCGAAAGGCTGCGCAGTTTTTACGTCCGCTGGTGGCCCCTCTTCTACATATGCCGCTTCCTGAAGCAGAGGTTTTCGATGCAATGGAGAGGCTGTTCGTACGCCTGGACAAGATGCATGCCCTTCTGGCCGACCCGGATCATTCCTCTATTCGCCTGGTCCTGAACCCGGAGAAGATGGTTATAAAGGAGGCCCAGCGCACTTTTACGTATTTAAACCTCTACGGCTACCCAACAGACGCCATCGTATGTAACCGCATTCTTCCTCCCGAGGTGGAAGCTAAGTACTTCGATGCCTGGAAAGAGTCCCAGGCCCGTTACTTCCAGTTGATAGAGGAAGCATTCTCTCCTATACCGATCTTTCGAGCGCCCTTCTTCGAGAGGGAGGTAGTGGGCCAGGACATGCTCAGGCGAATGGCGGGCGCTATCTTCGGCGAGCAGGACCCAGGACAGGTCTTCTTCAAGGGTCAGACCCACCATATCGAGAAGGGCGATGGCCATTTCCTTCTTACCATACCCCTGCCTTTTGCGACAAAGGGAGATGTCTCTCTACTGCGAACGGGGGACGAGATGGTGGTTCAGGTTGGAAGGCAGCGGCGAAACATCATCTTGCCCCGCGCCCTGGCCTCTGCAGAGGTCTCGGAGGCCCGCATGGAAGGCGACACCCTGCGCATCAGCTTCAACAGGAAGGAACCTGTGGTCCGGGGCAAGGGAAAGAGCAAGAGGAAAAGCTGAGGGCTACCCCCGATTTATCCGGTTGTTACCCAGCGAGCAGCCGTGTTTATGCTTCCGGCGAGCGCATGTTCGGGATCTCTGAGAATCGCCCGTTTTGATCAGATTGGCGGGGCTTTCACGAGCTATCACAGGGGCTAGAAAGCCCCGGCTATCCTCTTTTTATGCCCGTTTCAGCCAGAGGCGGCGCCGGCTTTTCCCCGGCCACGTGGGCTGATCAGCGCAATCATACCCATCCCCAGCAAGTAGGTCACGCTAATAACGAGGAATGCGGTCGTGAAGCCGCGAGAATCCACCAGGTAGCCGGTCAGTGCGGTCCAAATGGGCCCTGACACAAACCCTACGAAGAAGTAGATGCTGAAGGCTGCGTCCACGTGCTCATCCGGGACGGCCTCCGCGGTCATGGCCTGGGTCAGAGACCCGCGCGCATTGACCACTGCGCCATACACCACGACGTTTAGCAGAAAGGCCGCGGTGATCTGCGAATGGAGGACCAGCGTAACCGTGCTAATGGTCGAGAAGAGCATCACGGCGTAAAGCACATTCCGGGGGTTGGTGCGGTCTGAGACCCAGCCGATGCCTAAGGGACCAGCTAGCCCACCGAACTGAAGGAGCGCCAGCAGCAGGCCGGCTACCGTGGTGTCTACGCCCAGGGCCACCATGAAGAAGGGCACAAAATAGGTATTGTTGATTCCGGTGCCGCGCCCGGCAGCCCCTACCATCTGTATGGCGGAGACCACCATAACCTCGCGATTCCTGAGACAGGCAAGGTAGCTGTTGAGAGCAATCTTCGAGCCGGGCTTCTTTGGGCCGCCGCTCTTGGCGATGGTGTCACGAAAAAAGAAGTAGGCCAGGCCCATTATCACGCTTGGTATGGCCAGGATTATCCAGATGGACCGCCAATTAAGGAATTGCAGTAAAGCCACGGCCAGGATGGGAGCAACCAGTGAGCCGACGCTGCCGACGCTGTTATGGGCTGCCAGCACCCGGGCTTTGGCCTGTTTGAAGTAGGTGGTTAGAATGGCCGATGCCACGGGGTGCTGGGCGCTGGAGCCGGCGCCGGCGATTATGCGAACGGTCAGCAACTGGCTGAAAGACTGGGTAAACCCCAGGGCCATGCCCCCGAGTCCCACGATGGTGTTGCCGATGCCCAGGAGCACGGACCGCCGGTAGTACTGGGCGAGAAGGCCGTACACGGCCTGCATCCCCTGCGCCGAAAGCTGGTAAAAGCTCGAGAGAAGCCCCAGTTGAAAGAAGTCGAAGCCCATCTCTCGCATCATCACGGGGAAGAGGACTGCTCCCAGGCCCGACTGGACGTGGTTGAGGGCGTGGGAGGTCCCTATCACTCCCAGTGTGAAGGTGCGTTCGAATCCGCTGGCTTCTTTGCTAGTTGCGTCCTCTACCTCCGGCAGCGGCGCCGGGGCGTCGCCAGCGACGGCTTCTTTGGGGCCAACCTCGCGAGGATCGTCAGCCATTCTGCCTCCTGGGAATGATGGAAAGGATGCTGGCGGTGGCATGTCCGGGCAATAAGAGTGCCGTGTCGCCCCGGAGTCAGGCTTCTGCGCCAGCCTGGCCGGATGTTGGGAGAATACGACTTTTTTAAGAGGAGGTCAAGCTGACGCTTTTGCTTTGTTGTTCAACTTGTTCAACGCCCTGTATTTTCCCGATACCAGTATCTTGACAAAGGGAGTATAATAAATAAGCTCAAGCGTTCGGGGGCAGAGGCGCTGTTGCCTAGAAGCTTAATGCAGGAGGTTCGAGTTTGGATCTCAGGGCCTATATCCTGCAATTCGACTGCCTGGCTTCCACGGAAATCCGTTTGCCTCCTTTTAAGGGTTCGGCAATCCGGGGGGCTTTCTTCTCCGCGTTGCGAGGGGATTTTTGCCTGGATCGGAGGGTTCCCGGATGCTCAAGCTGCCAGGTCCGGCAGTCCTGTCCGGTCTCTGCGCTGCTGGCCACCGTTGACGAGTCTAGCGTCCGTGGGATAGAGGTCGCCCGTCCCTGCACCATAGAGCCGCCTCTGGAGACACAGACTCTGTACAGGCCCGGTGACCCCTTGTCCTTCGGGGTGACGTTATTTGGAAACGCCTGGGAGCTGTTAGCTTACGTGGTCCTTGGCGTCCGGCGTATGGGTGAGATAGGGCTGGGGAACCGGCCCCTGGCTCCGGGGAGATTCTCCATCCAGCAGATCAAAGCGATAGACCCAATTTCGGGCAGGTCCCAGCACGTATATTCCTGCGACGAAAACCTGGTGCGCTGCCCGGATGTTCCCGTGGTCCACTCGACTATCTTATCGGCCTGCGAGTCCCTGGCAGGCCAAACAAGTGTGACCCTGGAGTTGCTGACGCCGATGCGCTTGATTGCGGACGGCGTTCTGGTCAAGGCCATTTCGTTCCCTGTGCTGGCGCGCAGAATATTGCGCAGGTTGACCGACCTTACTCGCAGTGCCTGTGGGAGCCATCCTGATTTTGACCACGAGCAGTTATTGATTCAGGCTGAGACCGTGGAAACCGCTGAAGATCGGACCCATTGGGTGGACGTATCCAGCTTCAGCTCCCGCCAGGGCCGTTCCACACCCATAGGCGGATTGATGGGCCAGATCACCTTCGAGGGGGACCTGAAGCCCTTCGCCCCCTGGCTCCTCTGGGGAACGATCACCCACGTGGGGA
>JAUYDP010000160.1 GCA_030691805.1 Dehalococcoidia bacterium
GCAGGAAGCACGCCCTGGTCGATCCAGCGCCAGATGGTTGAGGGGCTTACCTTCAACAAACCGGCGGCCTCGGCGACTGTAATGTATTCTTCGTCAAGCACAGTACCCATAGGTGCAGCACCTCCCGCAGGGAAACCGGCGATTATATATGAATCTCTTTAGCGTCTCATATATTGCCATAGATACATAATAAGATCAAGTAGGCCCCCTATGAGAGTAGGGAATTGCCCCTTCTCCCTCTGAGCGAGAGATATCCCTTCTCTCCCCGGGAGAAGGCTGGGACAAGGGCTATCGCGACCGTCAAGAGACTTTGCCTGATCGGGGGCGTGCCCCGTGAGGGTCTATTGTTGGCCCGACCTCCGGAAAGCAGGAAATCACGTATCGTCCATCCGTTATCCGTTGTCCGTTGTCCGTTGTCCCATCCGTTATCCGTTGGGAAAAGTTATCACCGTTGGGCGAAGTTATCACTGCGGAAGAACACAACGGAGCACAGCGGGTGCCGGGCGCGGGCCGGCAGGGGAAGCATAATCAAGCACTACTTTAGCACAACAAAGCACGGGTGGGGCCGTCGGGCGGGGGTTTAAATGGCCCTCAGCAAGCTTGCTATTATCTGAAGCGCGACCATGGCCACCAGAGGGGTGATGTCCATCATGCCCAACAGGGGCACCACCCGCCGCAGGGGGGCGATGATCGGCTCCGTTACCTGGACCAGCACCACCACGAAGGAGTTGTTGGGGCTTATGGGGAACCAGGAGATAATGGCCCGCAGGAAGACCGCGAAGGACAGGATTTCGGCCATAAGGGCCAGGAAGGACAGCAATTGTCTCATATCGCGCTTCCTTTCTCCGACCCCAGAGTCCTGGACTTCTCATAAGCAGCCACGGCGGCCTTCACCATCGCCGCCCGCAGGCCCGCCGATTCCAGGGCCTGGAGCCCCTCAACGGTGGTGCCGCCTGGGGTAGTCACCATGTTACGTAACTCTGCGGGGTGTTTCCCGGATTTCTCCATGAACATGGCCGAGCCAAGGACGGTTTGAAGGGCCAACTCCTGGGCCATTGGGCGCTGGAACCCGATATGCACTGCGGCGTCTATAAATGCCTCCAGGAAGAGGAAGACGTAGGCCGGCCCGCTGCCGCTGATGGCCGTGGCCATGTCCACGTATTTCTCCTCCGTAACATATATCTCCTTCCCCAACGCGCCCAGGATCTGTCTGGCCATGTCCCTCTGGATGGGATTAACCGTGCCGGTAGCCGCCCAGACGCTTATGCCCTGGCCAATCTGGGCCGGGGTGTTGGGGATGGACCTGACCACCGCATCGTGGCCAAGCCCCTTGCGGATAGTATCTATGGTGGCCCCGGCGACGATGCTCAGTACCAACTGGTTGGGCCGGATAATTCCCACCAGCTCCGCCATGGCCTGCTGTAGCACCTGTGGCTTCACCGCCATTATCACTACCTGTCCCTGCTTGGCTGCCTCCGAATTCCGCTCGATTACCTTGACGTGATGGGTGTCCTTCAGGTATTTTAGGCGCTCCTGCACCAGGTCGCTGACCACAATGTTCTGCGCTTGGGTCACCCCCTTGCGGATTAAGCTGGAGGCAATGGCCTCGCCCATGGTGCCGCCACCGATTATCGCTACCTTCACTTCTCCTCCTTACGCTCGCCGAAGATGGCCCGGCCGATGCGCACTATCGTTGCTCCCTCCTCAATTGCCACCTCGAAGTCGTCGGTCATTCCCATGGAGAGGTGGCGCAAGCCCAGTTCCTGGGCCATCCTTCGCAGCGTCCGGAAGATCGGGCGCACCTGCTCCGGGTCCGCCGCCAGGGGCGCTACGGTCATTAGACCCATCACCTCCAGGTTAGGCAGCGCGCGGAGCCTCTCCACCGCTCCGGAAGTCTCTTCCGGCGTGAAACCAGTCTTGGTGGCCTCTCCGGCCACGTTCACCTCCACCAGCACCCGGACGGTGCGGGTAGCCTGACGGCTCAGGGTCTCTGCCAGGTGCAGAGAATCCACGCTCTGAATTACGTCGAACAGCCGGAGGGCTGCCTTGACCTTGTTGCTCTGCAAATGTCCCACCATATGCCAGGTGGGCTTCAAACCCTGGGCCTCCAGGACCTGAATTTTGGGCTGCGCCTCCTGTACCCAGTTTTCCCCGATATCCGTTATCCCCAGCCGGACCGCTTCCGCGACACGGGCCGCATCCACCATTTTGCTGACCGCTACCAAGATAACATTCCCCGGTGAGCGCCCGGCCCTGGTGGCAGCCCGGGCGATGCGCTCCTTTACCTTTCCCAAATTATCCGCCATGTCCATTGGATTAACCTCCGCTGCCGGGGAGACGCCCCACCGGGGCGTCTCTACATTCCGGCGAACACTTTACCATCAGGTCTCTAAGTTCAAGCCGGTTACCGCCCGCACTGGCGATGCGCTCCTACACTCGCTTCAGGTTGCCACTTATGTCCATCGAGTTAAACTACCCTGCCGGGGAGACGCCCCACCGGGGCGTCTCTACACTCTGGCAGACACTTTACCAATGTGCCGCTAAGCTTAGCTGGAGGTCGCGCTGCCTGGCCAGGGTGGCACTGGTAGTCCACCTATTAAGCCGCTCTAGTCTGCTGGCTAGATTCATAGAGCAGGAACCCCAACTGTTGTCCTGCCCCAGTATTCTGGCTAGATTCATAGGGCAGGAACCCCAATTGTCGAGACGCCCCGGTGGGGCGTCTCCCGCGGCGAGACATCACTATTGCTACCAGCAGGCGGACACTCCAAACTGGATTCCGCGACCCCAAATGCCTTGGACTGCTGGCGTCCCAGCAAACCTTGGGGTAAATCCTGGTCTATGTGGCTCCAGGGCATCGGAGATAGCGGGTCTGACCCCTCCAGATATGCCCGGCCATCCACTCCAGCGTCTTCCAGGGCTTTCTTCCAGGATGAAAGGCTGGAATCTTTAATCAGCGCCAGCGCCCCGGCCAGGCGGCGGTCGCCTCGCGCCAGCATCCCCTGGACCGCACTCCATTCTGGGCTTTCGTGCCTGACATGAATGTGACTCCGCCTCAAGGCTCGCTTGATTCGCCCCAAGCGGCCCATTAACGCCTCTACCGGCGCCATGGCCTCCCACTGAAACGGGGTCCCGGCCTTGGGCACGAAGGGCGTCAGGCTCACCACCAGCTCCGTGCCCGGGGACCTGGCGTCCAGCCTCTCACGGCAGGCAAGACAGAGCCGCACCAACGCCTCGATGTCCTCCTCCGTCTCTCCGGGCAGGCCGACCATGAAGTACAGCTTCAGGCGGCCTACGTGGAACTGGGCGGTGTATTCCACTCCGTTGAAGATGTCCTCCTCTGACACGCCTTTATTAATTATCTCCCTCAGGCGGTCGGAGCCGGCCTCTGGGGCAAAGGTCAGAGTGTGTGCGCCCGTCTCCAGCAGGGCACTCACCAGTGCCCTGGAGAGGGGACGGAGGCGTAGGGATGAAGCCGAGAGGTTTGCGCCCATCTCCCTTAGCCTGGCCACCAGCTCGTCAATCCAGGGGTAATCCGACACGGCGGCTCCCACCAGGCCCAGGCGCTTCCGGTGGCGGAGCCCTTCCCTGGCCGCATCGAGCAGGACCGGCAGGGACCTGGCACGCATCGGGCGGAAGAGATAGCCCGCAAGGCAGAACCGGCACCCCCAGGCGCAACCCCGGGTCACTTCCATCAAGTACATATCACCTAAAGAGGTATCCGGCGTCAGGACTACAGAGGTGGTATTGTAGGAGTCCAGGTCCTTGAGCCACTGGCGGGTAACGGGATTGCCCAGTGCCGGTACATATACGCCCGGCGCCTTGGCCAGTTGCTCCAACACCTGTTGTCGCCGCTCACCCCGTGTGTCCTCCAGGACTCGCGTGATGGCAGGGATTATTAGTTCTCCTTCCCCCATAACCGCCACATCCAGAAAGGGCGCCAGAGGCTCGGGGTTCGCCGTGATGCAAGGCCCGCCGGCCATAACCAGCGGGTGCCGCTCGTCCCGCTCCGAGGACAGGAGGGGTATGCCCGACCGCTTGAGGGCGCTGACCAGGTTGAAGTAGTCCATCTCGTAGGAGACGGAGAAGGCCACGATGGCGAAGTCCGACAGGGGACGTTGAGACTCCAGGGAGATAGGAGTATCGGCCTCAGCCTCGGAGGCTTGGCGACCTCTCCCCAAGCGGCCGTTTCCGGTCCAGCCCTCGTTGTCCGCCCCCGGCATCTGAGGGCTGGCCTCGGAGATGAAAGCCCGCTCGCAGACCACGGAGTCGAGCGCGTTGAAGAGACGGTAGACCGTCTGGACCCCCAGGCTGGACATCCCCAGGTAATAGGAATTCGGATAAACCAGGGCCACCGGTATGCGCCCACCCCAGCCCTTGACTACATAGCCCTGCTCCCGTGACAAACGCCGGTGGGCCTCGGAGACCTGCTTCCAGGTCATGGGGCCAACTCCCGTGTGCCGGCTTCCCGCTTGGGTTTGCGGCCGGGACGCCCCCGGACGAGGACGCCCACGGACAGCGCCTCCTGGCCTTTCTCCAGGGCGTCAAGCTCTTCGCGAGGGATAAGGGGAGGCTGGTCCTGGTGAGGCGGTCCGGTGCGAAGGGCTTCCATACGCTCTAGCTCTTCCTTAAGGCTGTCTATATCCTTGAAGGCCCGGTAGACGCTGGCGAAGCGAATATAGGCTATCTCGTCCAGCCGGCGCAGCCGTTCCATAACCATTTCTCCAACCAGGGTGCTGGGGACCTCGGCCTTGCTCAGGGACTGGACCTCGGACTCGATCTCTTCCGCCAGCTTTTCCACGGTATCCGCTGGCAGGGGGCGCTTCTCGAAGGCCTTGTGGAGTCCCGTGAGGAGTTTGTTGCGATTGAAGGGTTCCCGGCGACCATCCTTCTTTACCACTACCAGGCCGTAGGGCTCGATCCGTTCGTACGTAGTGAAACGCCGGTCGCAATGCAGGCAGCGACGGCGACGGCGGACACTCTCGTTGACCGTGCGGGAGTCTATTACCTTGGAGTCTTCATGGCCACAATATGGGCAACGCACCATTCCACCACTAAATGTTGTGCCAGCCTTATTCTAACGGGCAAGGTCTGGTGCGTCAAGGATAAAGCAATTGTGCTCTATAGCTTGCTTGGCCCGAGGGACGGCGCGTCGAGCATCACCAGTAGCTCTGCGGCTGGAATGGCATACACTGCGCCTTCGAGGAGGTTACCCCCTTTGCTACGTGTTGCCACAAGGCCTCCACCGGCTTTGGCGACTTGCTTAACATCGTCTCCTGAAACGTTCTGGCGGTATTTAACCTCAAGAATAGCGACTGGAGCCCCAGGTGAGGATACCACAAAATCAATCTCGCGCCGATTGTTAGCTCGCCAGTAGTATACCTGGTTACCGAATGTCCGTCTAAGGTGTATCGCAATGACCGATTCCACAAGATGACCTACACCATCCGAACTTTGCACTGCTCCGATACACGCAGGCCAAGGGTCGGGGTCTGACGCCGCCCAGGCCCGGATTAGATGCCAGAACAGTGGGTCAATGGGGTGAATCTTCTTGGAGCCACGGAAGGCCGGTGACAGCTTTTCGATGTCTGGTGTTCGGTAATAGACCTTTGCGACATAGGATGCTTCCAGATTATCCATATAGTTGCGGGCGGTATCCTTCGATCCAATGTCGGTGGCGAGAGCTATATCGCGATAGTCAAACTCCTGGCCCAAGTGGTCCGCGAGCCAATTGATTATTTCACGCAAATATGGTTCCCGCATCCCGGCCCGAGTGAACTCGCCGATAATAGCTTCACGATAGATCTGGTATATCTCGGCTCGAATCATTCCGAAGCTAGCCTTATCATTGATGGCCATGGTAAACCCACCAACAGCCAGGTAATCTTCCAACAGGGAGATCAATCTCGGACGAAGTAAAACCAGTTCACGGCTATTTGTTTTTACCTCTTCCACGGTGAGAGTGGATAAAACTGGCGGTAGTTGCAAGTCCGGCTCTGCGACCTGAACATACTCGCGGAAGCTCAATGGGAGCAGTTCCCAATCAAAATGAGGACCGCCGCCCCGTCTCCCTGGCAACCGCTCACCACCTGCACGAAGGTCGCGCTGGTGACTCCCCGTCGCTACTACTGTTGTCTTTTCCAGTTCGTTATTATCTATGAGACCCCGAAGCGCCCCGGCCCAATTATCAACACGCGTTACCTC
>JAUYDP010000201.1 GCA_030691805.1 Dehalococcoidia bacterium
TACCATAAAGGCAACGACTGCGTAGGGGAACCTACTGTGAACAGTGGTGGCTTCTGTAGCCAGGTCATTGACCATATTTTGCCAATTCTTTCTTACGCTGTCCAAGTCATTGATGGTCTTACTATCGAACGCGAACCGTACTCCATCCGGACGATAGCCGACATCAAAATTCTGAGGCCGCACTCCGCCAACGATATGAACAGGACCCACTTCCACGCAGTTCCTCTCGGAAGGAATGAGAGACCGGCTGTTTGGTGTTACGACCGGAATATTACCTATAAGTGGCATCGGTCTCAGAGGCGCCATGTGACTATTCTCCCTTCCAATCCGGTGACTGTTCTAAGCCGCAAACGTGCTTTGGCTTTACTGCTGCCGTCTACCTATCGTCCGACAGCCAAGGAGCCTTTGCTTCGTATAATACTGCAGGTACGATGGCCGAGCGACTAAGCCCAAAACAAACTTTGGCGTCAGATCGGGCGCTCTTCCGGGATAACCATTTGGCTAATGAGGGCAGACGTGTGCCAACTATTAGTGTTATACGCTGCTACTCTAGTTGTACCTCCTGCGGCCACCAGGTCGAGGGCGTCTCGATTATCTCCACCACCACACCGTCCGGGTCGTAGAAATGGCAGCAGCGCCCTCCGCCCGGCTGCTGGAAGATGGGCTTCCCCAGGGGCTTCACGCCATGCGCTTCCAGGCGGGCCCACTCCGACGCTACATCGTCTACCTCCAGGGCCAGGTGCCAGAGGCCGATGGTCTCCGGGTGGCCGTATCCCTCCGGCAGAGGCCGAGTGCGGGGCCGCTGGAAAATCTCCAGCTCTCCCTTGCCGGCCACGTCCAGAATCACTATCTTGCCCCCATCGGCCATGTCCAGGGTGCGGACAACGGGGAAGCCTAGCAGGTCTCGGTAGAAGGCCAGGGTTCGCCCCAGGTCCCCGACGGTGATAGCGGCGTGGGAAAGCCCTAAAATCATAGCTTCTCCTTTTACTTTATGCCGTATTCCTTCCATCTGGTCAGGACCTTCTGCTGGACATCCTGGGGCCAGCCATTCTCGAAGTCCATCACCTGTGGGACATCTTCGGGTGCCCAGTCCGGCGGGAAGGTGGCGTCAATGGCCACACGGGCCCCACGCCAGTTCTCCCGTTCGTGGCGGTCCAGGAATGGGAAGAGAGGCTGGCCGGGGGCGTCCTTCTGTATGTGGATGCCCTTGGAGGGGTGCAAACGCGAGGTCAAGCACCAGAAGACCTCTTCTAAGTTGGTGGGGTCCACGTCCTCCCCGACCATAATTACATACGGTCGGTAGATACCGGCCTTGGAAGACCAGATAGTCGAAGCAACAGAGTGAATGAATCCCGCGTACTGGGGCTTGGCCGCCACGATGGGACACAGAGTGGGCGGCGGGCAATAGACCCCGCGGAAGGGGATGCCTCGCTTCCGCAGCTCCAGCGATAGTAGCGCGCTGGTCACAACGGAATTGAGGATCGCTACCTCATCCCAAGGTTTGCCCATGTTGGACATGGTAAGGATAGGGTTATTGCGGAAGGTAACACATTCCACGTGGAAGACTGGGCGGGGCGCTCTCCCACCTGCTGAGTATCCTGTAAACTCGCCGAAGGGGCCTTCCATAAAACGCTCGTTAGGGGCCACGTACCCCTCCAGAACAATTTCTGAGCTGGCCGGCACCTCCAGGTCAATAGTCTCGCACTTGACCAGCTCTACCGGCTCCCCTTGCAATGCCCCGATGATGTCTACCTCGTTGGTTTGCGGGGGGATTCCGGATGCGGCTACTATGGCGGAGAGAGGGTCGGGGCCTATGGCCATTGCCATGGGCATGGGCTTTCCTCTGGCTTCATACTTCTGGTAGTAGATGCTCGGACCGTGCTGGGCGGGGATGGCCAGCCAGCCCACCCTTCGCTCGTCGTGGAGTTGGTGCCTGTACATTCCCCAGTTCACCCACCCTGTGTCTGGGTCCTTGATGATATCCACGTGCCAGGTGCCGATATAACGACCTCCGTCAATACCGTGAATGCGGGGAACGGGGAAGTTCAGCAGGTTTACATCTTTTCCCTTGACGATGTTCTCCTTGCAAGGAGCACGGTCCACGATGATGGGCCTGATGTATTCGGTGCTCTTCCGCATAAAGAAGTCTACGAGCTCCATGATGGGCGTGTTCTTGGGCTGCCCCAATGCCAGGGCGAACAAGGAATGGATTGGCTGGCCTGGCCCTATCAGGTTGGCCAATACACGGTAGCCCTGGGGATAGCCTTTTATACGATCGAAGAGAAGAGCGCCACTCCGCCGGTCTATAGCCTTGCGGCTGATTCCGCCGATTTCCAGGTCCCAATCTACCTCTGCTCCCACATGAGTGATATCACCTTCTTGTTCCAGCCGTTGGATATATTGCCTGAGGTCCTTGAATGCCATAACTTCTCCTCCTTATATTGGTTCAGAAGGGCATTAGCCCTGGCTGGCCAAGAAACTTATCCCGCCAGCTAATCATGGATTGGGCCAAGTATAAAATAAATGGGTTACCTT
>JAUYDP010000225.1 GCA_030691805.1 Dehalococcoidia bacterium
AAATAGAGGGCGGCCCCGCAATCCTGCCAGGAAGCATGGATATCCAGAAGATCGGTTACCATTACAGCCACAGGAATGTCCAGACCCAGGCGCTTCAATGCCCGAATCGCTGCCCCGTGACAAAGGGGATGCACGGAAATCACGAGGTCTGGACGCTGTTGTCCAAGTAGACGGGCCACCGCGCCTTCCAGCGCTCTCGCTATGGCAGTTACCCACCGTTGGTTGTCCGTCAACCGGTAGGCGATTCCCCACAGCCTCGGCGCTCTTACTATTGCTGCGCCGTAGAGGCGGACGATTCTAGAAAGCAGGTCCGGTCCTTCGAACGGGTCGGTGACGGTAACCTTGGCCGCGCCCCTGCCCCTTTTGGTCAACGTTTTAGCCAGTACCCCTGCTACAGCGTCATGCCCGGCGCCGCTAGAGGCTGTCAATACCAGAATACCAGGCACCGCCCGCTAAGGACCCATCCCCTGGCCAGCAGCCCAAGCATCCAGAAGCGCCTCCAGGGACTGGGCCAAGCCAGGTTTCTCCCCGGCCAGATCGGTCCCTTCCAGAAAACCCTGGCTGAGATCGTATAATTCGATGGCGCCGGTCTGCCTGTTCTTGATCAGTTTATGGCCCTGGTAGGTAACGGCCACCTTTCGCGCGTCCCACAACTGGGAAAAGGCCGCCCTTTCATTGCCATCCTCTTTACCCAGCATGAGCGGAAGCAGGCTCTTCCCTTCTACCCATTCGGGGGTCTCCATCCCCAATAGCTCCAGCAAGGTAGGCAGCACATCCGTTAAAGAGACCGGCGCCCCGACCGAGCCGGACGGCACCCTGCCCGGATAGCGGATTATCAGCGGCACGCGCAAGGCTGTATTGTAAAGCACTTCCTGATGAGACCAGAGACCCTTCTCTCCAAATCCCTCCCCGTGGTCGGCCGTAAGCACTACCAGGGTCCGATCGAGCATACCCTTGTTTATGAGCCCTCCGAAGACCCGGCCGAGCTGCTGGTCAACGAAAGCCACCTCGCCGTCATAAAGTCCGCGCAGATGGGCCGCCTCCTCCGGAGAGGGAGAATAGCCCTCTACGATTCGTATGATGCTTTTTAAACTACCATCTATACAGCTCAGGCACTGGTCGAACATGGCGTCAAAGGGAGGCGGTGGCTCGTAAGGCCAGTGGGCGTCGTTATAGTGAATCCAGAGGAAAAACGGGTCCTTCGCGCCTGTTTCCATCCAGGATATGACCCCATCGGTCGTCACATTGGCCTTACTATCCAGGTATTCCTCATAAAAATCCGGCTTGCGGTCCGCCGGAAATGGGCGGTCCACAGTGTGCCTCTGATAGGTGGCGAACCCTCGCTCCAACTCGGAATACTCCGGGTCGAAGCTGATCCAGCTATAATGGCCTGCCGTCGCATACCCCGCCTCGGCTAGAAGCTTCGCCAGCGGCTTCACGCGGTCGGAAAGCTTGCTAGCCATGTGGTGAACAATGCCATGGCGGTTGGGGAATACGCCGGTGAAGATTGAAGCATGCGTTGGGTTGGTCTGGGGCTCCGGGGAGATCGCCAGGCTGAAAACGCTGCTATCTTGGGCCAGAGAGTCTATGTTCGGGGTCCGGGCCTTGGGATTGCCGTAAGCCCCTACCGCATCGGCTCGCAGAGTATCAACAGTAATTAGAAGAACGTTTGGCCGTTCTTTCTGCGCTGCAGTAGGAGAGAAGGTAGGCCGAACCAGGAGAACGCCTGGATCTTCTTTCATCGTCGCGGTAGCGGAGGAGCCAGTTTGAGCTTGCGGAAGATCGGCGGATGATCCCGGAGAACGATTGGAATCGGCACATGCGCTCGACAACCCGTTCCCCAAAAGCACGAACACGGCCACCGCTACCCAAAAGTGCCTAGCAGACCCCTTCACCCGTAACATCAAACTATGGCATCCTCGAGAGGGATTCGCCCGGTTGGCCGCCATTATAACACAGGCCAGATCCCGCTGCCCCAGTATTGAAAGTCATCCACCCCCGTCTACCGAGACGGAGGCTGAAGGGCAGAGAGTATTATACTTTATTCCGCTCCCCCCTTACATGAGTGGAGACGACCTTACTGCAAATACGGCACTAGCGCCAGGCGCCTGCTCTCCCTTCAACGCGGGGAGACGCCTATCGCCTCCCAGGCAGGGGCTAATTCTTGCACCTGCTTTCCCTCCCACGCGGGGAGACATCTATTGCCCCCAGGCAGGGATTGATTCTTGCGCCTGCTCTCCCTTCAACGCAGGGAGACATCTATTGCCCCCAGGCAGGGATTGATTCTTGCGCTTGCTCTCCCTTCAACGCAGGGAGACGCCCTACCGGGGCGTTTCTACAAGATCGATTAACACGTGGCTCCTTACCCGTAACACCTTTCCTCGCCAAACATAATTGTAGAGACGCCCTGATAGGGCGTCTCTACCGAACCGCTTGGCCCGATTCACCTAAATATTCAAACGCTTACTCGCTGAACATTGTAGAGACGCCCCGGTGGGGCGTCTCCGGCCTGCGCTATTATCCAAGCTCCTCACGTTGTGAAATCCTGACGTTGACCTTAGATACCAGGTATCCCGTACCGTTCCCACTCTCTTTCGACGCGAGCCGCCGCCTCTTCCTGGGGCCGGCAGACGATCTCGAAGTCCTTGGCATCGTAGCGGGTGGCATCTATAATCATCTTGGAGGTGCGGGCGTGTCCGGTGGCCCGCTCTTCTTCTAAAAGGGATGGGTCCAGGGGGCTGCCCAGCGCCTCTTTGATTATTTCCACATCCCGATGAGGCTGCACGCGAGTGGCCAGCGCCCATTCCACCTGGCGGGGATCGGACGGGTCTATATCTTCATCCACTATTATCAGGTTCTTAATCTGGCGGCCGGCCCAGGCCCCCAGAACCGCCAGACCCATCATCTTCCCGTATCCCTCGAAGCGCTTCTCAATGGAGACAACGGCGTTGAAGGCCCCGCAGCCCCCCACGCTCATGTGTACCTGCCGGAGGCCCGGCAGCGATACCAGACGCAACATCTCGGACTCCAGGGGCACAGCTAGCATGATGCTGTCCTCGTTGGGAGGCTTGCCCTCGTATACCGCCTGGTGGATCATGTTGTTACGGAAGGTCATGGCCTTAATTTCAACCACCGGCCTGGGAAGGCGCAGCCCGTAGTAGCCCGTGAACTCGCCGAAATGGCCCTCTTCCCGGAGCACGCCGGGAGGAATCTCGCCTTCCAGGACCACCTCAGCATGGGCTGGAACTTCCAGTGGGATGGTCTCACACCGGACCATCTCCACCGGCTCGCCCCTCAACGCCCCTGCCATGGCCATCTCATCAGTCCCCTGCGGAAAAGGCGCCACCGCCGCGATATGAATAGACGGGTCCAGCCCCAAGGCAATGGCCACCGGAAAGGGCTTGTCCGGGGTCTTAGCCCGCTGTAGTGACAGGTGGCGAAAAGGAGCGGCCAGGATGCCCACTGTTCTCTTGTCGTGCACCATGGTCCGGTACATGGCGCAGTTTCTCTCGCCGGTCTCAGGGTCCTTGCTGATGTGGCAGGGAAATGTGATATAGGCCCCGCCATCCAGGGCATTCCAGATCGGAATGGGCAATTTGAAAAGGTCCACCTGGTCCCCAAGAAGAATGTTCTCCTTGCAGGGACCCGTCTTCACGGTGGTGGGAGGAAGAGGATGGGACGTGCGTTTCACCCACTCCCGGTGCAGCATGTCGGGAGTCGTCTCTAAAGCCACCGCGTATCTGGGCCTGGTGGCCAGGCAGTTGGTTACCAGAGGAACGGAATAGCCCCCGGGCCTCTCGAAGAGAAGGGCTGGACCGTTGGCGTTTAACACCTTGCGGCAGACCGCCCCGACCTCATACCTGAGGTCCACCTCTGCCTTTACCCTCGCCAGATGGCCGGTCTCCTCGAGCTTGGCCAGAAAAGCCCTGAAATCCTTATAAGCCATAAATCATGCCTCTTATCCCGTTCCGATTAAATGTTGGGGTCAACCTTGTGTTGACCCAACGCCTGTGCATACGCCAGCCAAGGGCGCATATACCAGCCAAGGGCGCATATACCAGCCAAGGGCGCATATACCAGCCAAGGGCGCATATACCAGCCAAGGGCGCATATACCAGCCAAGGGCGG
>JAUYDP010000245.1 GCA_030691805.1 Dehalococcoidia bacterium
TGGATCTCGCCTCCTAGCCTGAGTATCTCCCGCTCCAGGGCGTCGAGAAGCACCCCGAAGCTACCCTCCATATAGGCCAAGCTTTCATGCCAGCCTCCCTGCCCGCGGGAGGCGAACCGCAGGTGGATCTTGCCCCAGAACCAGACCATACCAACGTCCTGGTGGCTGTCTCCGAACTTGGCCCGTAGCAGCGGGCCCCAGACTACCTGGTAGTTGCGGCGCCCGGCCATGCGGCTTATCCATTCCTGGGCCGTTACGCCCTCCAGACGCCGCCAGTCCTTGTATCGTTGCAGGTAGAGGCTAACCAGTCCCAGGCGTAGGCGGTTAAACAAGGAGATGGGGCGAAACCGCAGGAGGTCCAAAGGGGTGGCGAAGGGGTGCCTCCGGCCTCCGTGATAGAAGCCGACCCGGGAGGGCAGCCACTGGAGACGGGAGCCAAGTCCCAGCTCATCTATCAGAGCCAGGACCTCCCGGTCGCTACGGAAAAGGTGGTGGTAGAAGATCTCCAGCCGGGTGCCGCCCATGGGGAAAGTGGCGGCCTGGCCTCCAATTGCCGGCCGTTTCTCGAAGACCGTTACACGCACACCGGACTGGGCCAGCCGCAAGGCTGCCGTCAGTCCCGCGACGCCCCCGCCGATGATGGCTACTCTGTCTTCGCTAGACCGGGCCATCGCTCTCCGTCTCCGGCCGCTCGGCCAGAGTCTTGAGGGAGAGGTGTTCACGCCAGAGGTAAAACAGGCCCAATAGGGTTACGGGGACCAAGAGAGCGGCATGGACCCCGAAGGCGTAGGCCGTGGCCAGGTTGAGGTCAACCTGGAATAGGGCGATGGTACGCGAGGCCATGAACTCGAAGGGGCCGATGCCTCCCTGAGAAGACGGGATGCTAATGCCAAGATTGGCCGCCGACATGGTCAGCAGGAAGGCATGGAACGGAAGGGCCGGGAGGCGGAAGCCATAGCCTACTAGGAAGAAGAGGCCCGTCTCGGCTACCCACGTCACGACGGAAAGCACGAATACCTTACCCAACGCCTTACCCTGCCGCAACGAGCCAAGCCCTTCCAAGAATAGACGCACCAGGTTCTGGACCCGTGGACGCCAACCCCCCGGTAGCGCCCGCACCAGGACTCCCGTCACCGCCAGGGCTGCGCCGGATAGGAAGGCGGCGGCCAGGGCAACCAGAAGTGCGCCGACAAACACCAGGGCTGCCACCACCAGGCTGGTATTCAGCCATTCCGGTGGCGAGACCGGTGGAGGCGCCAGGAGAAACACGGCCAGGGCGAAAAGCAGGAGTGTCAGGGCATCCAGCACCCGCTCTACCAGGATGGTTGCCAGGATAGACGTCTTGCTAAGGCCCTCTTTCTGGCCAAGCAGGTATGCTCGCACCAGCTCTCCGGCCCGGAGGGGCAGGACGTTGTTGGCCATAAACCCTAAAACTACATATGGGAAGAGACGTCCGGCACGAAGGGATTTGATAGGAGAGAGGAGGAGTTGCCAGCGGACCGCCCGCATCCAGATGCCCAGAAAATAAACGGGTAGCCCCAGCACTAACCAGGTATAGTCCGCCTCTTTAAGGGCATCCCCCACCTTGCCCAGGTCTACCCCAAGGAAAAGCCAGACCAGGAAGAAGAGGCTTACAACCAGGCTGATGGCCAGGCGGAGCCGTTTAGGCAGGGTTGTTTCCTTTCACGGGCGCACCGGTAGGTCCTTGCGGAAGAACACGTAGCCATCTTCTGATCCAAGGTTAGTAGGTCCGTCCGTTGACGCGGGAAGCTCCCTATTCACGAAATACCGGACCCACTGCGCCCAGTTGGCGCCGTTTCCCATCGAAGAGAGCAATATCGGTAGGTCCAGCCCCCGGTATATCTCGGGGAACCACCAGCGGTGTCGGTATCGCTTTCCTTCGGAATAGTCGGCCAGGAGGGGTCGCATCTTTTCCACATTGCTGGAATGGACCACCACCACGTCTGCCGTGGGCGGAGAACCGGGCTTGTCCAGGCCGGGGTAGCCGGTGTTCTTGTAGTCTCGCAGGTACCAGGCCCAGGGCCAGGCGAAGCCGCTGGTCCCGTCTATCCAGATGTTCAGGTCCTTGCCCCCGGTCTTCCAGAGGGATAGCTGTTCGATCTCCCGGTAGATCATGGGTATGTCCGGCGAGGTCTGGGTGTATACGGCCATTTCCACCGGGTTGTCCCCATTCAGGAACGAAGCCCTCAGCGATGTCCGCACCGTGAGCAAGGACAGGACTGTTAGGGTGGCCAGAGCCAGGCTCCTGAGCGCCAGCCGAGACCCCAACGAGCGCCAAAGCCAGGCGAGAAGGGCTACAAACAGCAGGAGGAAGACAATCGTAGCCGTGAGTTCCCGCCTTGCCTCAACACTAACGATGCTCCGGCTGCTCCAAGTTAGGACCATGCCTCCCAGGAAGAACAGCAGAAGGATGGGAAGCAGAATACTCAAGTAGAAATTGGCCCCCACCTGTTTCCAGGGTATCCGGGACAGGAGTGCGCCGATGAACCGTCCGCTCAAGAACAACAGGGGCAAAGCGACGTGCAACGAGAGCCAGGGCATCTTCTCCCCGGCAAAGGAGTAGAGCACCAGGGCGGTCCCTGCCCAGTAAAGCAGCAAGGTGGTGAAGACGCTCCGCTTGATAAGGTAATATACTGCGGCGGCGGTGCCAAAAATAATTGGAAGGAACTCGTATATAGATAGCAATAAGAGATAATAGTAAGTTGGTTGATCGCCCCGGCGCACGCCCTGCTGGTCCAACCAATAGGTGAGGGAACCAACTATCCCGGTCCCCAGGCCGGACATGTTGCTAAGGAAGGTTGTATAGAGGACGGCGTAAATAGCCCAGAAGAGGATTGCCAGACGCGGCCACAGCCGCCCATCCCAGATGCTCCCGATTATCGAGCAGGCGCCAAGCACGACGGCGAAAACAACTCCCCAAACCAGGATGGAGTTTGGATCGGTTGGTCCCGGCAACTTCACAGCGCCAATGGGCAGCCTCTCGGCCAGTTTAATCAGTCCGATCCAGAGCGGGAGGACCAGCGAGCCACCTATAATAACCAGATCAACAGCCCGGGATCCCCTGGTTCGCGCCAGGTTAACACTTTCATCAGACGATACTTCCGGTCTAATCCCTGTATCGGCGGGTTCATCCAACTGTTCCTTTTTGTTGGTACGGGACGAACGCTTTCTATTAGAAAGTCGTGGTAAGATCTGGTCGTACAAAAAAAGCAGCAACAAGAACGACCCAAAGATAGCCACATTGATAAAAGCGGTCTCTTTTTGGGTGAAGCTGAAGACGAGCGCTGCTGCCAGGAAGTATAGGTCCCTGGTGCGCTTTTGCTCCAGGTAGCGCCAGATGAAGACCAGGGTCAGGATGGTCCAGACGGCCATGTAGATGTCGTTGCGGGCGAAGCGGCTGTAGTACAGGAACAACGGCGAGATGGTGAGGAGTCCGGCGGTGACCAGAGCGCCGGAGCGGCCTAGCTGCCTCCGTAGGAGCCAGGGCAAGCCAACCAGGGCGGTGCCAAATGCGGCCGGCGCCACTCGCGCCGTATAGTCGCTGACCCCCATGAGGAAGTAAACTACTGCCGTTAGATGGAATTGTAACGGACCGTGCATCATCGGGTCGTGACGATAACCTTTACCCGCCGCCAGATTCCAGCTATACGTGGCATGGAGGCTCTCGTCGTGGTGGAGTGCTCGGGTCCCCAGGTCCCAGAACCTGAGGGCCGCCGCTACGACCACAAGCAGCACGTAGGCGGCCACCTCCCACTCAACGGGGATAGGCTCCGGACCCAGGAGCCTATCTAAGACCGACGGTTGCTTTTCCTTCTCGTCAAGCTTCAAGAGGGCTGGCTATCTCCTGACCCTATAAATACTCACGCCCTGGTTCTGAAAAACCGTGTCCATGGTCGAGGCAAACCTCACCAGGCTGGCTTCGCCGTAGCGCGCCCGCTCCAACCGACCTGCGTATACATAGCTGACACCGTACTTAATCAAGAGGCGCTGCACCAGGGCTGCGTCTGGACTGCTGTAAATCTGGTTTACGTCCTGCTCCCGTTCACCCAGCTCTTTGAGGGGGCCTCTCCATTGCGCCTCGTGGCCCGGCCACTGGATTACAGTTGGGATCCCTGTCCGGGACGATACCCTGCCGAAGTCCGTGTAGGCGCCTCCCGGAGCTTCAACGATGGTCGGGCTGCCCTCGATATTACCTTTGAGCCATTCGATGGCCTCGTACTCGGCCGGGTCAAAGCCTTTGACAAAGGCCAAGCCGTCCAGGCTTGGCCCGCGTTGAAACATATCCATCCTGCTGAAGGAGGCCGCTACCGGGTACGCCAGGGCTGCCGCAAGGAACACCGCTACGCCGCCCCACCATAAACCCTTTAGCCAGAGCCAACCACGGGTGGCCTTCAGTTTTGCCGCTACCCAGTATAGTCCATAGGCTGAAGCTATGGCAAACAGTAGCCATGCCTGGTAATAGAACTTAAATACCGTGTTCATGCGGGTGCCGAAGGAGTCCTTCAAGAAGAACAACTCTGTTCCGAGGGTCAGCGTAAAGCCTACCAGGATGAGCAGAAGCACGAAGGACTCCTCAGGCGCCGCCAGGCCGGGGGTTTGAGGGTGTCCCCCCAAATTCCCCTGGGGCGCCGCCAAGCCTGGGTTTTGGGCATATCCCCCTAATTTCTCGTCAGGCGCCGTCAGGCTGGGGTTTTGGGCATATCCCCCTAATTTCTCGTCAGGCGTCTTCATGCCGGGGTTTTGGGCATATCCCCCCAAATTCCCCTCAGGGGCCGTCAGGCCGGGGGTTTGGGGGTGTCCCCCATTTTCTTTTTTTAAGGGGGAAGGGTGGGGTGTAGCCCCTTCAGTTGCCCCCAATCCCTGCTCCCGGGCCAGCATGAACAAAACCACGCCAACCGCCACGACCAGCGGTAACACCGAAAGCTCCTTGTAGGCCGCCGCCGCTCCCAAAAGAGGGGGTTGGCCGAGGACCCTGGGCACTACTGCTTGCCCCAACGCCCAGAAGGCGGGAAGGGCCAGGGCGGCGGCCGCGCTGTATAGCGCAACACCGCGGCTATGCCTTAGTCTCGATGTGGCGATTGCACCTGGGGGGGTAGGGGCGGGTTTGAAACCCGCCCCTACAGGCTCGGGCGCAAGGAGGGACATTGAAGCCCGCCCAATCAGCAACCGGCTCAGGATGTAACAACCCATTATGAATAGGAAGGTGCCCCAGATAATAAAGAAATGTATAGGGTTGGTCCCTACGGCCCCTATCAGTGCAGGGGCTGGCGTCGGAGGGCGAGGGCTCAGGTAGAAGGGGAAGAAGAGGAGGAGGCTAGTCAGGCCAAGGAGGGCCATCAGTCCTAGAAGCGACCAGCGAACCTGACCCCAACGGATCGCAGCCAGCAGAAGTGCTCCGAAGGCAATTGCCAAATATGTGGGCATGTCCCAACTGTTTATGAAGCCCAGGGACCCCAAGACTAGACCAGCGCCCAGGAAGGCGAAGGGCTCCTTCTGGACCCAGTCCAGGCCCAGGGCGGGTTGGCGTCGAAGTATGCTCAAGGCCAGGCCCAGGGCCAACAAGGTGAAGGGTAGGGCCATCACATGCGGGTGCATGTCTCCCAGAATGAAGCTAAAAAACGGAAACTCTGTAATAGTGTAATCCAGTTGGTCGTTTACTGCTATAACATTGCCCTCCGGCCCCAGCGTGTAGCGGAGGGTGTTGATCACTCTGGTGGCATGCCACCACCAGAAGTGCTCCGTCGGAAGCCAGGAGGAGCTGACATAGGGGGTCAGCGCCCCGTTTACCCCAATCCACTGCCAGAGGGCAGGAGCTCCGAGGCCCCGTGCCCGCGCCATCTCCATCGCACCCTGGAGGTTCCCGATGACCGCCACCAGCGCCCCTGCCAGAACTCCCACTGCTGGAGCAGCCCTGGGCGAGCGGAAAGCAACCAGGTTGAATCCCAAGCTAAATGCTCCAGTAACGGTCAGAGCGAAGGTGGAGGACAGCGCCAGGTTGTAGCCTATATTAGATGGGATACTGGTCAGGGTTATGGGGATGGTCTGCATCAGGTGGCCGAAGTAGTAGTAGCTAATGGCGTAGCCGCTGAGCCAGGGGTCGTTGGGGGGGAAGTAATCGCTGCGGATAATGGCGTTCAGGAAGGCGAAGTCCATAGGCTGTTCAGTGCCGGCGATGTCCGGGTGGTAGGCCCGGAGCAAGGCAAAGGCAAAGAAGGACGCGGCGAATACTGCCTCTGTGTGGAAGACCAACCGCCGGTTATTCCGGAAGAAGGCCCTTATCGAGTCCCGATTATTCCGGTCGCGAACAAGAAATACCGAACCGGACGCTACCAGGACCAATACGAAGGCCAGGGTGCCGCGGCCGTTGGGCAGGAACCCAGACCAGGCCAGGAGCCAGAGGCCATATCCGGGTAGAAGCAGGCCCAGGGACTTGGCGAGACCGTAGCCCCGGTCCGGCAGGGACCGGAAGAGCAAGAGAGCAGGGACCAACGAGACAAGGGCCAGGGCCTGAATGGCCAGCCACCAAGAGATGGCTTCAGCCATCGTGGTCCTTCATATCAATAAACGTAGCGTGGTGACACATAACATCCGACCGTTGAGTCTTGAACAATAAACTGGGTGTAGCCAAGCCCCCGCCTGGCCGACACAGCGGTCGGCCGCTACGAACGGGGGAAGGCGACCCTGGCTCCTTCCACCAAGGCGTAGCGGCGGACGGCCCTGTCCGCCAGGGGTGGTTGGGGGGGCACTGCCGCCCGCACCGGATTATTCTGTCAAACTTCATGAGTCGGCGCTGCGCTAGCCGTAGCGGCGACTTACGAGCTTTGAAGAAATAGTTAGGCGCCAGCGCCGGCCGAGGCGTGCCCATCAATGGATAATCTAGTGCGGGGGCTTGTCCCCCGCCGGAGGGGAGCAGGGGACAAGCCCCCGCACTACATCTTTTGCCGCCGCACCCAGGTACTTCCTCAAGAACCATTAGTCGGCTTGGTCGGCTGACGGCGTCGTCCAGTGCGTTGACCTGTGGGTTACCACCGTCCGCGGTCTGAAACATGTCACCCGAGCAGCGCATCCACGAAGGCTCGCGGTTCGAATTCTACCAGGTCGCCGAGCTTCTCGCCGGTGCCCAGGAACCGGATTGGCACGCCCAGCGCCTTCACGATAGGGAATACCGCGCCCCCTTTGGCCGTGCCGTCAAGCTTGGCGATTACCAGGCCTGTCAGCCCGACGTATTGGGCGAAGCTCTGGGCCTGGACGATGGCGTTTTGTCCCGTGGTGGCGTCTAGCACCATCAGGGTCTCCCGGGGAAGTGGAGGCTGGAACCTATCTACCACCCGTCGTATCTTCTTCATCTCCTCCATCAGGTTGAACTTGGTGTGAAGGCGCCCTGCCGTGTCTATGATCAAGACGTCCATATCCCGGCTGGTAGCTGCCTGGATGGCATCATAGACCACGGCGCCCGGGTCTGCCCCCGGCTGGTGGGCCACGACGTCCACGTTTACCCGCTCGCCCCAGATCTTCAACTGGTCGATCGCGCCGGCACGAAAGGTATCGGCGGCGGCGAAGAGGACCTTCTGGCCCTGGTCCTTCAGGCGCTGGCCCAGCTTGGCGATGGTGGTGGTCTTCCCGACACCGTTGACGCCTACCATAAGGTAGATATAAGGCCGGGCTTGCTGGCCCGTGGGCGTCGGTTCGGCGCCCTTACTCGCCAGCAGGGCTACGAGTTCCTCGCGTAGCGCATCTCGCACCCCCTCTGGTGCCTGGATACCCTCTTTGCTGGCCAGCGCCTTAAGCTTCCCGATTATCTCTTCGGCTAGAGCCACTCCCAAGTCGGCTCCGATCAGGACCTCTTCCAACTCCTCCCATAGGGACTCGTCCAGGGAGCGCCGCCCGAAGAGGGCCGAGACCCTGCTGAACCAGTCCGCACGGGTCTTCCGGGTCCCCTCCTGGATCTTCTCCTTCTCTTCTTCCTTTTTGTCTTCGGTCTTCCGCGCGCGCCAGAACATAGCAGCCCCCTAAATATCTTACCACTGAGATCACAGAGCCCGCGGAGACGGTGGAAAACCGTTTATCACCCGGCGAATGCCGTCTTTCAGGACCTTAACATTGAAGTTGATGAGGAGGCCCAACCTTAGGCCCGATAACTTCAGGTAGGATAGAAGCTGTGCCTGATGGATCGGCGCCAGTCGGTCGATGGACTTGATTTCAACAATGATGGTCCCTTCGACAAGCAGGTCTAGCCGGTAACCGCAGTCCAGTCTGATGTCGTTGTAAATCACGGGGAGGGGCTTCTGCTGTTCTATCTTCAGGCCCCTCTGCGTCAGTTCGAAGGCCAGGCACGCCTCGTAAGCCGATTCCAGCAAACCGGGTCCTAGAACACGATGGACCTGGATAGCCGCCCCGATAATAGAGTTGGTAATCTCGTTGAGCCCGGACACTTCAATCATCTCTGTGTTCTCCGTGAGCTCTGTGGTAAGACATGCACCATCCAGGGAATGATAGCATTGAAGGAAGAGATGTAGCAAGGAGACCCCCGGTACGCTATAATCTCGGTGTTCCGTACATCAAGAGAAAGGTTGCGTTATGCCCGATAAAGAACTGGAGACCCTGGCCCGGGTGGCCCTGGGCGATGAGAAGTCTGACCTGGCCATCATTGGAGGCGATGTCGTTAACGTCTACACCGGCGAACTGTTGAAAGGCTGGTCGGTGGCTATTAAGGGGAAGATGATCGCCTACGTAGGCCCGGACGCCAGCCACACCGTCGGGCCTGATACCAGGGTAATTGATGCTAGAGGAAAGGTCCTGGCCCCCGGTTTTGTCGAGGGACACACCCATGTTGATACCATTTTCACTCTCCCTGAGGTGGTCAAGTACGCCATCCTGGGAGGCACCACCACCATAATTGCCGAGACTTCGGTCATCGGTAATGCCCTGGGCTACAAGGGGGTGGTCTACTTCATCGAGGCTGGGCGCAACCAACTCGTGAAGTTCTACTATACCCTGCCGGCCTGCGTTCCACCCTTCCCGCATCTGGAATCCAGCAACCCGTTGACTGAGCGGGAGATGGAAGACCTCCTGCTCCGGGGCGAGGTGGTAGGCATGGGCGAGGGCTACTGGACGTCGGTGATGCATGAAATGGGCCGGGTTTCCGGCTATTACGCCCAGGCCAAGGCCGCCGGCAAGACTCGGGAGGGCCACGGCGCCGGGCTGAGGGGCAATAAGCTGGTTGCTTACGCCGCCCTGGGGGTTGACTCCGACCACGAGCCTATCACCCCAGCGGAGGTCATGGAGCGGCTCAGGCTTGGCCTTTACGTCTTCGTGCGTGAGGGCACCATCCGTCGGGACCTGGCGAACGTCATAGCCATAAAAGACCAGAACGTGGAGCTTCGCAGGATTGGCCTGGGCACCGATGGCATCAGCCCCAAGGAGTTGGTGAGGGACGGTTATCTGGACTTCATAGTCCAAAAGGCCATAGACCTGGGCCTCGACCCTATCAAGGTCTTCCAGATGGCCAGCCTAAACGTAGCGGAGCACTTCGGCCTGGACGACCGGTTGGGTGGCATCGCCCCTGGAAGGTTCGCTGACATATTGGTAATGCCTGATCTAAGGACCGTTAAGTTCGACTATGTGGTAGTTAACGGTCAAGTGGCTGCCGAGGGGGGTAAGTGCCTGGTCCCGGTATGGCCCTATGTTTATCCCGAGGACGCCCGAAACACCGTGCGGTTGCCCCGCCGTTTCACCTCCCAGGACTTCGCCATCCTGGTACCGGATGGCCGCCGGGAGGCTACAGTGCGGATCATTTCCATGCGGAACGACATCATCTGCGACGAGGCTCAGGTGAGCTTGCCAGTGAAAGGCGGCCAGGTTTGCGCCGACGTGGATAGCGACCTGTTGAAGGTAGCGGCCATACAGCGTTTCGATAACTCCGGGCGGACAGGCTTAGGTCTCATCAGGGGGTTTGGCCTAAAGCGCGGCGCTTTCGGCGCCAGCATTGGGTGGGACTCCCTACCCATTGTGGTGGTGGGCGCCAGCGAGGCCGATATGGCCGCTGTGGTCAACCGACTGGCAGAGAACCAGGGAGGCATGGTCCTGGTGGAAGGCGGTCGTGTCCTGGAGGAGATACCCATGCCCGTGGGCGGGATTATCTCCGAGCTACCCGTTCCGGTCCTGGCGGAGAAGCAGGAACGTCTCCTGGTCTTGCTCAAGGAGATGGGGTCATGCCTGGATGATCCGACCCTGTCTATCCAGACCCTATCGGCTACCTTCCTTCCTTTCCTGAAGATCTCGGAGAGCGGTCTGGTGGACACGCGGAAAAACCAGGTGGTGAGTTTGTTCGTGGACCACTAGCCAGTCCCCAGATTACGCAGATTACATGTATTCTGGATGTCATTCTAGAGACCCAGCCGAAAACCCTCAAAAACAGGAGTTGGCGCCAATTTCCGAACGTGGTTTTGACCCGGAATTCGGCGAGATGGCACTTTCCGGCCGGACTTCTAGGTCGGAGTCGGGCCTCATACCAAGTTACGATAGGCCGCACCGCAACCCCTAATGTCATTCTGAGTCGGAGCGGGGTTGTATACCGTGTCACTCTAGCCGCTCCGTAGCGGAGACGAAGAATCTCGCGCTCTCCGAAGTAGTATGCCTGCACTCGGAACGGGTGAGATTCTTCACTTCGTTCAGAATGACATGAGGTGCTGCTCTGGTCTCAAAGGATACAGTGCAATAAGTTTTTTGAAACCGCCGAGGCCGAGGAGCTTATGCCGAGTTGTCTCAAGGAAGGCCACATTGGGAGCAGAGCGACGTGAGACGGGTCACCGGCCCGTCTCTACGAGATACTATGACCCTCGATAAGACAATCGGTATTACGGGGAGACAGCGCTATCTCCGCCTACCAGCGCTTCCAGCGCCGCCTGGGCGGCGGCCTGCTGTGCCTGCTGCTTGCTGGTCCCCTGGCCCAGTCCCAATACCCGGTCTCCAATCAGGGCCTCCACGGTGAAGCTGCGCCGGTGGTCCGGTCCTTCTGACGTAATAGTACGGTAGGTGGGGGTAAGCTGCCAACGGGATTGGGCCAACTCCTGGAAGCCAGACTTGGGGTCTTTCTCCAGGCCCTGGGATCCGTGACTGGCCAATTCCTCTTCCAGTAGGGGGAGCACAACGGTGCGTACTACCTCAACCCCCTGGTCCAGGAACAGCGCCCCAAGTACGGCCTCCATCACGTTGGCCAGGTTGGCCGGCCGGTGCCTGCCCCCGCTGGTCTCCTCCCCCCGGCTCAGTAGAAGGGCATTACCAAGTCCCAGACGTTTACTCCATCGGGCCAGCGTGGACCCGCGTACCAGGGATGCCCGCAGACGGGTAAGCTCACCTTCAGACATATGGGGAAAACGCCGGTAGAGTTCTTCCGTAACCAGGAACCCAAGAACGGCGTCCCCCATAAACTCCAGGCGCTCATTAGACGGCAAGGGAAAACCTGGGTTCTCGTTGAGATATGAACGGTGCACCAGGGCCTGCTGCTGGATCTCTCCGTCCCTGAACATAAGATCGATCAGGCCCCGGGATCGCTTCAGGCACTCTGCATCCGGGTTCCCCGTCACAGGCCGGTCCAGTTGCGCCAGCAAGGCCTCGCGGCAGTATCAAACCAGTGTAATTCCACGATTGGGCACCCAGGAATCATAGTAAGGGCGAGCGTGGCCCTTGTCAAATTCAAGCTAGCGCAGGGGCACGGTGCGGAATTTCGCGCAAGCGGCCCAAGGCAAACGATCTATCGAATACTGATTTCTGAAGAATGAATTGGGTGTAGCCAAGCCCCGCCTGGCCGACACAGCGGTCGGCCGCTACGAACGGAGGAAGATGGCCTTGTCTCTCCTCCCACCAAAACACAGCGGCGGACCGCCCCGTCCGCTTGAAAGTATAATCGAGGAAAACTGGAAGCAGCTTGAGAAGCTTTCCCTCACCTTAATGTACTCGCTGATGAAGTGAACTTACACCGGCATGGCTGGGACCGCAACCAGCCGGCTAGCACCGCGGGCGCCCGTGTCGCCCCTATGAAGCTAGCTTGCGGCGATGATGGGTGGGAGCAGGGTTACCTGACCGCTGAGGAACAATGCCCCCAGGATGAGGCTGAAGAGGGCGGCGGCGCCGCCGACCGCCATGTAGGCACGGCGGTTCTCCTTGGCTACCCGGAAGCCGAAGATTGATGCGATGACAATGCCACTATTGCTTATAAACAGCCCCATTGCAAAGGCCACAAGCATCAGGCTGCCAACCAGCTTCCCCCCGACCCCCGCAATGCCGAGAAAGAGGATGGCCTGGCTGGCCGTCTCGGCCCCGATACCGTGGATCATTCCGATGCCGAAGGAAGTGCGGACCCCGTATGAGGACTTGGCCTGGACCCGAATGGGTTGAGGTGTGCCCCGTAGCCGCCCCAGGGCCCACGACCAGAGGGCCCGCAGGCCATCGAAGAGAAGCATCCAGCGGCTCCTTAGCTGGAAGTTCTCCCCGCTACGGATGAGGGAATAGACGATCCATAGCCCCAGGAAGACCAGGGTAGCCCCTACAACAGGCTCCATCATCCCATCCACCCAGTCCGGGAGGGCGATACCCACCAGGATAGCGAATATGCCAACTATGGTGACCACTGTGACATGGCCTAGCGCATAGAGGCTGCCCAGGAAGAAGCCACGGCGGGGGCTATCCACCGTGCCGGTAATGTCACTGATCGCCGCTATATGGTCCCAATCAATGCCGTGCTGCAGCCCCAGGAAAAGCGCCGATGCTGCCAGCAGCACCACTACACCCGGATCGTTCATTGCGACCCCCCTTTTTAATCTCAGTCGGGGACATTCCCTTTCCCCTGGCATTCTCTACAGAGGCCAAAAAGGGCTAAGTGAGACAGGTTGGCCTGGAACCCATATCGCTCCCGAAGTGTTTCCTGCAAGGATGCCAATACCGAGTTCTCAAATGCAACAAGGCTACCGCAGCCCTGACAGATAAGGTGGTGGTGGTAGCTCTTGTCTGCCCAGTGGTAGTAGACCCTGCCCTCTCCCAGGTCCGTCTCTGTCACCAGTTCCAGCTCCTTAAAGAGCTCCAGGGTGCGGTAAATGGTAGAGATGTTTATATGAGGATAGAGGCCCTTTACCTGGTGGAATATCTCGTCCGCGGAGATGTGCTCATCAGCGCCATGAACAGCGTCCACGATCATCAGCCGCTGGGGCGTCAGACGGTACCCCAATCCCTGAAGTGTTATCTCTGCTTTACTATTGCCGGCCATATTAGTTTTCCTCTACAGTACGATTTGCATTAAACCTACAACTGAGAGTGTTATCTGCCAGGCATTTCATCTATCCCGGCGTGCGGCGTTATTGTCCGGATGCCTATAGTGCATGCTCTTTCTTAGATCATAACAGAGGCCGGCGGTAAATGCAATATGTCGCAAGTGCAAAAATATGCTATTGCGCATATTCTTACCAGATTCTTACTTTCGGGTAGGGGCGGACCTGGTGTCCGCCCAAAGGGGAAACAAGAATGCCTGGCTCATTACGGGCCAGGCATTCTTCCGGCATTAGTAGAGACGAAGTGAACTCAGGTGGCTTCTGTCTGCATCTCATCGAGGAGCGGCGCCATTACGAAACCGTAGAACAGGTCACATTCCAGCATCCTCTTTATGGCCTCTGGGCTGATGTATCTTGCTCGCTCACCATACCCCATCCATTCCAGTTGCTGGCAGATCTCCTCAGTGTTCAGGGGCTGGTTCCCGCTGGCCAGGACCACCCTAAAGATAGCTTCTCTTAGGGGCATATTGGGCCGGATATACTCCCTGGACTTGGAGCAGCAGTCCCGGACCTGAGCAATGGGGTTGGCGGGAAACGGCACGGTGCGGACCTCGTGTACCACCTCGCCCTTTCGTTTAACCGTCGCAACCCGCTCCTCCACCTCAGTTCCCAGGAGGCCGCGGCACGAGGGGCACAGGCGGCTTTCCATCAAAACCCTAAAGGAGCGCCCGTTTCTTTGGTGCCAATCCAGGTTTATATGATAGCGCGGCTTGCAGTTGCTTGTTGGTTCCTGGTACTCGGTTTCCATATCTTGTATCATGTCAACGATTTAGCGGAGATTTGTCCCTTTGCTTCGTCAATAAGGGTAAGATACCTGGTGGTCACCCCTGCGGCCGCGGCAGCCTCACAGTCCACCTCATAAGGCTCGCCCACGAAAACCTTGCCGAAGTCCTCAATTGACCCTTGGGTGGGATCATCCGTCCCTACGAACTTCTTCCGAGCATCAACAATACCACAATCGAAAGGTATGGTAAAGTAGATGTCTGTCACTACGTTGTGAATACCCATCTGGTGTAGCAAGTCGTTCTGCGAGCTGCCCCTTCCGCCGTATTTACTTGACGGTAGCAATCCAACGATGTTCCTCAAGGTAAAGCTGCCTCCATCGGGGAAGATCTTAAAAGATGCGACAGAGATAAGGTAATCACAGGCCAGGATTACGTTAGGCACCCACATAGTAGGCAGGGCGAGGGGCTTGGGCAGAGGGTTTTCCACCTCGACGTAATGCTGGCTGCGCACGTCCAGCAGCCTGATACGAGGGAAGTCATAGCCCAGGCCACGGTAGATCTTGTGCATAGTCTCCGAGGACCGGGACTCCTCCAGCATGATAATGTCGGCGTCGCTAACCCGGCGGATGCCGCTGATCACTGCTGCCAAGGTTTCCTTGCTGGTCGTCACCGGGTGGGGCACAGGGTATCCAGCATTAGGCTTGATGAGGACCCGCCTTGCGCTTGCCAACTGGGGTGGAGGCACGAAAATGAAGCTGTCAGCGTCTACTATCATGACCGGTTCTCTACCCTACGCTCCATCCGCACATCCACGGAAACCACACTACTGGTATTTCCCAGGGAAGTAGCTATGCCTCCCAGAGTCCGACCCAGGAAATCCTCTTTGGACTGGTCAAGAGCCAGGCGCTTCCCATCCGCCAGGAGCGAGGCGGCAAAGCCGTCCTGCCGGCGCAGAAACCGGGCCTCGATAAGCCTGGCCACCGCGGCTGCCTCTTCCCACCCGAACTGGGGGACAGTTAGGGGCAGATCCTCGTCCGTCACCAGCGCCACCAGCTCCTCCGCCGAGCAAAGCAACTCGGCGCCCAATTCCTTCCGGTGCACCTCGATCTTGGGGGCACGTTCCCTCTTAAACCCCTCGGTAAGGACGAGGTCTACCTCCATAGCCAGATGGTGGGCGATTACTTCCAGGGGCCACTCGGTCTCCACGTTCCTGATCATGGCGATCTTGGAGGGCGAGCTGATGATGACAACGTCGCTACCCGCCTGGGCGTGGCGCCAGCTATCCTTTCCAGGACGGTCTACCTCGAAGCCATGGGTGTCGTGCTTGACCGTGGCTACCCTGTATCCCAGGGCCTTTATCTCCGGAAGGAGCCTCTCCAGGAAGGTAGTCTTGCCGGTGTCGGAGCGGCCAACGATGGAGACGATTGGTACTATCACCCTTCCGTCCAATCTAACATCTGAACCTTGCACCGCTCTCCGGCCGGGACCATCGAGACCTCTTCGGGAATTACCAGCAAGCCATTGGCCGCGGCCATAGAGGTGAGTATGCCGGAGCCCTGGGGACCAGTTACGCGGGCAAAATACTGCTCGTTTCTCTTTTCCACCCAGGCCCGGGCGAAATAGCGCCGGCCCCCGTAGTTTTCCACGTCTTCGATAAGGATAGCCTCCACGCTGGGCTTTTCCAACCGGGTCTTCCCCAACATCTTCAGGATTGCCGGCCGGGCGAACTGTTCAAAGGCCACCATGCAGCTTACCGGGTTACCGGGCAGTCCCAAATGCGGTATGGTTTTCGATCCATTGCTCAGCGTGCCAAAGGCCAGGGGCTTCCCAGGCTTCATGCGCACCTTCCAGAAACCTATCTTCCCTTGCTTGGCCAGCACGTCTCTAACGATGTCGTACTCGCCTACGGAGACCCCGGCGGAGGTGAGTAACAGGTCTCCCTCCATCCCCTGCTGAATCTTGGCCTGAAGGTCTTCCAGATTGTCACGGGCTATGCCGAGAAGCCGGGGCACCCCGCCGTATTTGAGGACCTGGCCGGCGATGCTATAGGTATTACTGTTGTATATCTGGCCCGGACCCAACGGCTTTCCTACTTCAACTAGCTCGTCCCCGGTCGCCAGAATGGAGATAAGAGGGCGGCGGAAGACCCGTAATTTGGCCCGGCCCAGAGAGGCCAGCACGCCCATCTCCTGGGGGCGCAATACTGTCGCCTGGGAAAAGACCAGTGCCCCGGCCGATATATCCTCTCCGGCAAGCCTGATGTTCAT
>JAUYDP010000251.1 GCA_030691805.1 Dehalococcoidia bacterium
TTATCTCGCTCCCCTGGGTGTGCCCGCTTTTATTATTGAGAGCGTCATACCGGTCGTTCTGATGGTAGGCTTGCCCGCGGTTCTTCTCTACCTGGTAAGTGCCATCTGGGGCAGGGTCAACACCCGTGAGAAGATGATCGCTCTCTTCTTTGGCTTTGTAGCCACTTATTTAGTCCTAACCATCATAGGCACGGCCTTCCGTGGCCCAGGGATGCACCTCTTCTGGCCCTGGGAGATGCCACCAGCCCGCTAATAACAGGGAGAGTTACCAAGTATGGAACACCGATCATATCAGATGCCCAGGCTCGCAAGACGTTTTACCCGGAGGTTATTTCTCCGAAGCGCCTTCGTGGGGGCCGCCGGCATATTCACCCTGGAGATGCTCGGCGGTTTCGCCGTGTTCTTTCGGCCTAAAAACGTCCTTGGCCTGGGGCAGAAGTTCAAGGTAGGGACGGCGGAGGAATTCCCCGTCGGATCCATCACCCACCACATAGACGGGAAGTTCTATCTTTCCCGGGTGCCGGAAGGGTTTTTAGCTATGTGGCACAAGTGCACCCACCTGGGATGCACCGTTCCCTGGGTGTCTGGTGAGAAGTCAGAAGACGGCTTGGCAGCAACGGGGCGCTTCAATTGCCCATGCCATGGCTCCATTTTTAACCGTTATGGCCAGATCACGGCGGGGCCTGCACCGCGGCCGCTGGACCTCTTCCCTGTGAGCATTATTGATGGTGTAGTGATGGTGGACACCGACATAAACAAGGTCGTTCAAAGAGAGGCTTGGGGTCCCTCCCAGGCTACCAAGGTCTAGAGGGGGCGAGAACCGGCATGGAGAAGAGAGTAACGCTTAGCATCGTCTTAACCCTACTGGCCATTGTCGTCCTCGGGGCTTACATAAACTTCGAGCCGGACCGCCAGGTGGCGGCGGCCCAACGGCAGAGACAAGAGGCAGTTGAGAGAGGCGCGCCCCTTTTTGCCAGCCTGTGCAGCGGCTGCCACGGACAGCGGGGAGAAGGGAAAGTGGGTCCCATGGTGGCCGGCGGCGCCTATCTACAGCGACGCGGGATACAGGCTGGCGATCCCAACGGCATGAGGCTGGCGGAGATCGAAATGCGAAAAACCATCGCCAGAGGCGTGCCAAAGACGGTAATGCCGGCCTGGGCAGTCGAGGAGGGCGGGTCACTCAACCAGGAGCAGATTCTGGAGATCGCCTACCTGATGCTTTATGGTGAGGAGAAGGACTGGCATAAAGTCGAAACACTGGCAGCGGGCGGCGTACAGCAGCCTTTCGTCGCAACGGGCGGAGCCTCCGATCCAGTCTCACAAGGTCGGCAGATATACGAAGCGAAGGGCTGCAACGCTTGCCATGGGCCTAAGGGTGAAGGTGGAGTAGGCCCGGCTCTGCCCGGGTTCAGTGAGGCCCAGATAACCACTCAGGTGCGGACGCCCAAGGGCACTATGCCAGCATTCCCGCCAGACCGTTTGAGCAACGATGAGATCAAGGCACTGGCAGCGTTTATCGAGAGCCTGCCAAAGAAATAGATACACCGTTTCCGTCTGAAAAGGTCTATAGGAAGGGAACTATGATCGATCGGGAAATAGGCTCGTGGGACACGGTCCTGGCAATTCGCGAAGCCGAAGCAATCATCCGGCTGAAGGCGGCTAGGACAAGCTGGGGAGCAGTAGAAGCCAAAAGGGTGAAACAGCCGCTGTTGAACGGCCTGCTGGCGGCTGGATTCCTGCTTCTCTGCTTCCTGCCACTGATCACCGTGCTTTCAATTGTAGCGCTTGCCGTTTACCTGGGCCGGTAGCGGGCATCCCTCAGCAGGACGGCCTTTATTGACTCAAACAGGTAGGTGCACGGAGGTATAACTATGTTTAGGAGAGGTTTTGAAGACATGTGGACCAGGCACCGCGGACTAATTGTACTTGCGCTCTTCTGCCTGCTGGCAGCGGCTACCGGCAGCCAGCTTTGGGGCGCCCCGATAGCCCGTTCGGCGGACGAAGGGCAGACCCTCTTCGAACAGAGATGCGTGGCGTGCCACACCATTGGAGGCGGCAAGCTGGTGGGGCCGGACCTGAAAGGGGTAACGGCCAGGAGGGACCGCGCCTGGCTGGTTCGCTTCATCTCCGCGCCGGACCAGGTGCTGGCGCAGAAAGACCCTATCGCCACCCAGTTGCTGCAAGAGTACGGCAACGTGCCGATGCCGAATCTTGGCTTGACAAATGAGCAGGTCACCGCCATCATTACCTACCTGGGGGGCACGGCGGGAGGAGCAGCAGCGCCAGCGGGACAGGCCGCCGCCCAACCCATGGGCGCAGGTGACCCCGTAATCGGAAAAGACCTGTTTATCGGATCTATCCGCTTCCAAAACGGAGGCCCGCCCTGCATGGCTTGCCACAGCATCGCTGGCATCGGGGCACTGGGCGGCGGCGCATTGGGACCGGACCTGACCGGCGCCTTTGGCAAGTTCGGGGACACCGGTATCAACTCAGTCCTGGCAACCCTTCCGTTCCCAACGATGAACCCAATCTTCGGCAAGGCGCTTCTCACGGCGGACGAGCAGGCCAGCTTAAAGGCCTTCTTCCAGGCTGCCTCCGTGGCCGAGAGGCCCGCAGAAGCGGTTGGCCAGTTGAGCATTTTAGCAGTCGTCGGAGCGGCCATTCTGATACTGATCGCCCACCTCTTCTTCAGTAGACGCCTGGCTCAGGTGCGGCGGCCTATGGTGAGCAGCCGAAGGCTATCAGCTATCAGCCATCAGCCACCAGCAGTCAGCAGTCAGCGCCCCACTCGCCGCTAAGAGATGGCAAACAGCAGATGGCTTATAGCAAATGGCTTATACGAGATGGCGGATGGCTTCTGGCATCCCAAATCTGTAGCGCGGGGGCTTGTCCCCCGCGGGGCGGCTGGGGGGCGCGCCGCCCCGGCCCCACCCCTGGCGGACAGGGCCGTCCGCCGCTACGGGTTACGGTGTGTGGCGGGCAGCCTGCGGCGTATAGCTGACAACCGACAACTACTAGCTAATTAAACGGAGGTAAGTGATATGGGCTGGATTCAGGACCTGATCAGACCCGATGCCCGCCAGTGGGAAGAGTTCTATCGGAACCGCTGGCAGCACGATAACATCGTTCGCAGCACCCATGGGGTCAACTGCACGGGAGGCTGTTCCTGGGCGGTGTACGTCAAGGATGGCATCATAACCTGGGAGATGCAGCAGACCGATTACCCGCTGCTAGAATCGGGACTTCCTCCCTATGAG
>JAUYDP010000256.1 GCA_030691805.1 Dehalococcoidia bacterium
TACTAAACGCCATAAGTGTGCTCACGGTCTACCTCCTGGCCCACCGGCTGACCCATAGCCATACGGCCGCTCTGTTAAGCGGTCTCATAGTTGGGCTGGTATCCTCTATGCCCGCATATTATGTTAACTGGGGGCGCTATACCCAGATGACCGGGCAGGTAATCCTGCCGGTTGCCGTGTTTCTGGCGATGGAGGCCGTGGAGAAAAGGAGCGGGGCGTACGCCACCCTGGCGGCGGTGGCCGCGGCCGGCCTCTTCCTGACCCACTACCGAGTTATTCTGTTCTACGTGGCCTTTCTCGCCGTCTACTACGCCTGGAGGCTCGCCACCAATCGTTCACCAAAAGACAGCTTACAATCTGTCCCCGGTAGAGACGCCCCGCTGGGGCGTCTCCCATTCCACAAGCGGCAGCTCTCCCACCTGGTTGACACCGTCTGGCTTACCGGAATTGGCATAATAGCCCTGGCCCTAGTTTTTCCAAGGCTCTGGTACCTGGCCGCAAACTTACCCCGCGGGGAGGCCAGCGTTCCACAATTATCACCCGAGGCCTGGGATAATTGGATGATTAGCTACAACTCACTCGGTGATCTAACATACTACGTGGGCTGGCCGTTGATACTCTTCACCGGCGCCGGATTTATCTGGGCGCTTATTAGAAAAGAAAAGGCTGGACCGATTATGGGTGGCTGGGTGGTCCTGCTCTTTGCCATGGCCAACTCGGAGCGCCTGGGCCTTAGCCGGGGGGCCTGGCTAAACAATTTCGCCGTAGTCATCGCCCTTTACATGCCGGCATCAATACTTGCGGGCTGGGTTGGCGCCCAGACCATTGGCATGGTGGGACGTGCCTGGAGACCTGCAAGATATACCCTGGCAATGCTGGCGGCAGCAGCAGGTATCTGGGGCGCTTGGGGGATGGCTAACATTGTTGATGGGAAGTACGTGCTGGTCACCCCAACTGACCAGCGGGCCATGGACTGGATCAAGATCAACACCTCCCCAGACGCCCGGTTCCTGGTAAATTATTTCTTTGCCTATGGTGGTAAATATGTGGTTGGATCCGACGGCGGATGGTGGCTGTACTACCTCACGGGCAGAGAATCCACGGTGCCACCCATCCTCTATGGGGCTGAAAGCTCACCCCAAAGGGACTACGCCCCCCGCGTTAACGCCATCGCTCGTTCCTTACAAGACAACGTCTATACCAGGGAAGGGCTGCTATTAATGCGAGAAGAGGGGATAACCCATATCTTCATCGGCGAGAAGGGAGGGTTTCTTGATCCCAACAAGCTGTTGTCTAACGGCCACCAAGCGGTTTACCGTGACGGCCCGGTCTGGGTCTTTAAGGTGAACTACTCATCTGCCACACCTTGAAACACGCCCCCGGCTTTGTCCGGAAAGCGGTGGACCGGCGATGGTGCAGATTGACACCGCTGCTCGGAGGGCGGTAGGATATACGAGGATAATTTGAACTTTGGAACCCTCCAACACGACACCAGGGAACTTCAACTGGTCCGCATATGACGGCGGTTTCGCAGACGCATCAGCGAAGGGCCTTCTCCCGCTGGTCAACATCAGCGGCAATCCAGATTGGGCGGCCACGACTTCCTGCGGCCCCATCTCCCCCAGCGTACCTGCCGAAATTCGCGTCCTTCCTCAGCGCTTTGGTGAACCGATATAGCAAACCCCCTTACAACGTGCACTACTGGGAGATCTACAATGAGCCGGACAATACCGACGTTAACCGGGCCTGGTTGTGAGGATGCTGGGGTGGTAAGGGGAAGGAATACGGCGATATGTTGAAAACAGCCTATCCGGCCATCAAGGCGGCCGACCCCGATGCCGAAGTGATGTTGGGGTCAATCTGTACACCCTGTTCGCTCGCCGGATCTTCGATAGTTTCTGGGCACAATTCGGATGGATGAACGTCCGTCTTGACTCCTACTGGTATGATGTCCTCCTGGGTGTTAGCCTGCTTAGCCTTCTCGGGCTCCTTCACCTGGGAATTCGCCTGGCTATGAGAAAAGAGAGACTGGAAGCATGGCAGGCTAAAGTCCTGGCCCTATACCTGGTCTGGACGGCGTTGGTCGTGGTAATCACCTATGTTCAATACACTGCTGAGTTCTCTGTCTCTTCCTTTCCCCAAGGCAGATATCTTTTCCCAGCCTTAGTTCCAATTGCCACTTACTTCGCTCTTGGCCTAAAGAGCCTTCTGCCCAGGGCCTGGCAGCCGGCTTTAATAGTAACCTTGCTCGCTGGTCTTTTTCTGCTTGATACCCTCGCTTTAGGTCTCAACATCGTACCTTTCTACTATAGTGGGGAGAATGGTTAAACCGCGCCAGCCCTGGCGGCTAGCTATGCTCTTAATATGGGCTGTCCCTCTTTTTGGACTTCTCCTCATCCTGGCCGCCTTTTACAACAAGCTAACGCCTCTAACGGTCTCTCAAAAGTTTAACAACCAGCCCGCAGGAGAGATACAAGGATCATTCAGTGTAGGGCAGACCTTTTATAGCCCCTATCCTGGCCTCAATCGTATTGAAGTTTTGCTCGCCACATATCAAAAGCAGATTTCCGGCCAGGTAACATTCAACCTCACCGAAGGCCCGCCAGACGGAACAAAGCTAGCCAGTATCAGCTTCGACGCAGCCTCTGTAGAGGACAACCGTTTCAGGTCTATGGAGTTCCCATCCTTGGATGAGTCCGCAGGAAAGACCTACTTCTTCTACCTGGAAGCGCCGGCATCCCGTCCCGGGAACGCGATAACCGCCTGGACAGATTCCCACAATCCCTACCCGGAGGGTATGGCCTATCTAGGAGGGAATCCCGTGGAGAACGACCTGGCCTTCGTGGCTTACTTCCAGCCAAGTCCCTGGCAACTTGCGGATATCTACCTGGACCGTCTAGCGCGCGGAAAGCCGGGGCTTTGGGGGAACAAGGCATTCTATGCCGTTATTTCCCTGTTATATTTGGCGCTATTGGGGACCTTTCTGGCCCTCTTCTTACGTAAAGCCATGGGGGAAGGGCAGGAATGGCGGCCTCGAAAATAGCCTCCCTCTTAGTCGGGATCCTGTTATTGCTTCCGGATCCGGCTGCGGGCTCAGCGCCCGCCCATGCTGGAGATAACCAGTGGACGACCACCAGCGGACCTCCCGGGCTGATATACGCCGTAGCCCTGGATCCCGTAACCCCAGGCATCATCTACACCGGCACCAGCACCGCCGGCGTTTTTAAGAGCACCGACGGCGGGTTAAGTTGGGCCTCCAAGAGCCGGGGCCTGGATACCAGGGCCGTGTTCTCCCTGGTCTTGGACCCCACTCGCCCCGATACCCTGTACGCAGGGACCAACCTGGGCGTTTACCGTAGTGACGATGGCGCTTCCACCTGGGTGCGGGCATCTTCAGGGATATTAGCGGACCCCTTCGGTTCGTCTTACATCTACACCCTTGCCATAGATCCCCTCCATCCTGCTACTGTCTACGCCGGCTCGCTCCTAGGCATCTTCAAGAGCCAGGATGGCGGCCAGACCTGGCAGGAAAAGAACAACGGCCTTCGCATTGGAGTAAGGCCATCAGTGGAAACGCTGGCTCTAGATCCCCAGAATACCAACATACTTTACGCAGGGGCCGGATACAGTGGCCTGAGCGGCACTCTGTTTAAGTCCCGGGATGGGGGAGAGAGTTGGGCGCCTCTCACAGTAGGCCTCAGCAATGCTATGATATCATCCATCGCGGTGTCCCCAGTTGATACCCGGGCCGTGTACGCAGGGACCCGCGGCCAGGGGGTCTTCGCCAGCGCCGACGGCGGCCGGACCTGGCAGCGTTCGGGCCAGTACCTGCTGGAGACTAATATCGCTGCACTTGGTATTAGTATGATCCCGGGCACCGTGTATGCGGCGGGGATGCGCCGGGGCTTCTACCGGAGCTCCGATGGAGGACGCACGTGGGAAGAGACCGGAGAGGGAATTGGAGATAGAAGCCCTTCCACACTGGCTTTGGACCCTAATTCTAGCAATAGACTCTGGCTAGGAGGCGCCGGCGGTCTGTACAGGAGCGACGACCGTGGCGCTCATTGGTCTGAATCCGGCCAGGGTATAGCCGGAGCGAAGGTGGTAGCATTAGCCCCCAAGCCGTCAGAAGCGAACACGGTGTACGCCGGTGTCTGGACCGGAGGAGTCTATAAGACCAGCGATGGCGGCATTTCCTGGCAGGCTGTCCCCTTGGGAGTCGGCCTTGTTACCGGACTGGCCGTGGACCCACTGGACCCCAACCTGGTCTATGCCGGAATGGTCTATCTAACGGGCATAAAAGACAACGGCCTTTATCTGAGCCGCGATGGTGGCAGAACCTGGCAACTGGCTCCTCTTCTTAAGAACCTGACGGTCTCCGCTATTGCTACCGCGCCCGGCAAGGTTTACGTTGGAACCGACGCGGGGCTGTACATCAGCGATGACTCCGTGGCCACCTGGAAGCAACCGGCGAGCGGCCTTCCAACCAACACCCAGGTTGCCATAGTCGCCACGCATTCCAATGATCCCATGCGCGCCTACGCGACCCTCGATATCGCAGCCAGGGACGTGTACGCAAGTACCGACGGGGGCCAGACCTGGGCCATGGTCCAACGATTCCAGGAGCCGGTCTCCTTCATCGCGCCGTCACCGGCATCACCAGGCATGGTATATGTAGTTTCCGGACTTACCATCGAACGAAGCAGCGATGGTGGTGGGACCTGGCAGCTATACAGCCTGCCAACGGGTGAGGCCCCTATGTACCTGGTCCCCCATCCGGTCACACCCAACACCCTTTATTTGGGCACAAGCAACGGCGTGTTCCGAAGTTTGGATGGAGGCAAAACCTGGAATCTAATCGGGCTCCAGGAAGAGGAAGTGGCGGCCCTTAGCATAAGTCCGGCTGACCCATCGCAGATCTTCGCTGGAACGTTAGGAAGCGGCGTCTGGTCATTTAAGGCAGTGCCTGCTCTGAAGGTCGAGCCAGAGCGGCTCGCTTTCCTCGCGGAGCCGGGAGGAACCATGCCTGGGCCTACCAATCTATACCTTAGTGACGAGAGCGGCGGAAGCTATGGGTGGTCCAGCCAGTCGTCATCTTCTGGAAACTGGCTTTCCCTGTCACCATCAGCCGGAGTATCTTTGCCAGTCACCGTTTCCGTGTCGGTAAACACCTCCGGCCTGTCTCCCGCACTCTATACTGGAACAGTCACCTTTACCTCCACCCTGACAGGGACCACAACTAACCGCTGGCAGGAGCCGGTTTCCCTCTATCTGGGCCAGTTGATTCGGCGCTTCTTGCCCCAGATAGCCCAAGGCCAGGCTAGCTGGTGAGCCTGCGTCGTCACGCCGGCCTTCCCGCACTCCTCTTTACACTCCTCTTTTGTTCCGTAAGCCTGGTCCAGGCGGACGAGCCTCATGACCTTCCTCGGTATGCCCCAGGCCGGGTGCTGGTAAAGCTCCGTCCAGGCGAATCAGTGCGGCAGATTTCCGGTGGAAGCCTCATTCCCAGGCTGGGGGTGTTTTCGGTGCCAGTTCCGGAAGGAAAGGAGATGGAAACCGTCAAGACCCTTCGGAAAGACCCGGAGGTGGAATACGCCGAGCTCAATTACCTGGTCAGGGCTTTCAGGACACCCGACGACCCCCTCTTCGACTTCTATCAATGGAACCTACGGACTATCAGGGCGGAAGCGGCCTGGAATATAGAGGCAGGCAAGAACGATGCGGTCATCGCCGTACTGGATACGGGGGTGGATTACAATCACCCCGATCTGGCCGCCAAGCTTCTGCCGGGGCTTAATCTCCTGAACCAGGCTGACACGCCCCAGGATGATAACGGACACGGCACCCGCGTGGCCGGGATTGCCGCCGCCATTGGCAACAACGGTCTTGGGATTGCCGGCCTATCCTGGGGAGCCAGGATCCTGCCGGTAAAGGTGCTGAACGAGTTCGGCTATGGCTCGGTAGAGGACCTGGCCAGGGGAATAATCTGGGCGGCCGACAATGGCGCCAGGGTAATAAATGTCAGTGGGGGCACCGAAGGGAACTCTCAGACCCTCCAGGATGCGGTTAGCTATGCCTATAATACCAAAGGGGTCGTTATTGTGGCCGCCGTCGGCAACGAAGGAGGATTCGGGGGCCTGAATCCTCCGCTCTATCCGGCCGCCCTTCCCGGTGTTATGGGAGTTGCGGCCACCGACAGCAACGATCGCCGGGCTGAATTCTCGGAGAGAGGAGATTTCGTGGCTGTGGCGGCCCCGGGAGTTATTATCCTGAGCACAGTTCCCAGGGGTAAGGGATCTTCCGCCTTTGGAAGCGACTACGCCTATTCCAGCGGGACCTCTATGGCTTCCCCGCACGTGGCTGGGCTGGCTGCGCTACTTCTATCGGCAAATCCTTTACTTACCAACAAGCAGGTTGCCCGATTGATAGAGGACACCGCCACAGACCTGGGGCCGCCGGGCAAGGACGAATTCTTTGGCTATGGGAGAATAGATGCCTACGGTGCGGTCAGATCTGCTACTACCAGCATATTGAGCAGCTCCCCGGAGAGTCTGGGGTTCCTCTACGAAGTAAGCTCCAGGGAGGCAATCACCAAGTCAGTATCTTTGGCCAACCTGGGGGGCGTAGGTTTCGATTGGACAGCCGCTATTAACCCCACTGTGCCTTGGTTGACCATCTCCCCGTCCTCGGGCCATCTTGATGCTCTGGGCCCGCCCCAGACGCTGGCCGTTACCGCCCAGCTGGTGAGGCTCACTGCAGCGGGAACTTACACCGCTTCGGTAGTCGTGACAGGACTGGGCAATGTCCAAGAAACCCCGCTGGCTCTGCCGGTGAGCCTGCGAATGGTGGACCGGCTGGAGAAGCTTTATTATCCCCTGGTGCTGCACGGGCAAGCGCCAGGCTGGTAGCCCTTATCCTGAACCTATTGTAGGGGCAGGGCTTATCTCCATACTCCGGTCATTCTTGCCTGTCCCATTGAGTAGCAATGGGTAGGACGGGATGAGCCAGAAGCCGTGCTCCTTCCAGAAGGACGAGGTAGGGGCGCACAGCCGTGCGCCCCTAGCCCAGGCAGCAGGATGCCTGAGTCCTAAGGCGCTACTTGACCTCTACCGTAGCCCCAGCGGCCTCCAGTTTCGCTTTTATAGAAGCGGCCTCTGTCTTATTGACCCCCTCCCGTACTGCCTTCGGGGCCGCTTCTACCAGGTCCTTAGCCTCCTTTAGGCCGAGGGTAGTCACCTCACGCACCGCTTTGATAACGTTAATCTTATTAGCTCCCACGTCCTTTAGGATGACAGCGAATTCGGTCTGTTCCTCTTCGGGCGCTGCTGCGGCCGCTGCGGGGGCCGCAGCGGCCGCAGCGGCTGGCATAGCTGCGCTGACGCCGAACTCGGCCTCCAGGGCTTTGACCAGATCAGCGAGCTCTATCACAGTCAGTTCCTTGATAACGGCGATCAGGTCCTCTTTCTTAATCTTCTTTTCAGCCATTTCTTTCTCCTTATGTTTTAGGTATTACCTATTGGGAGGGCGTTTACTGGGGAGGGACCGCCCCTCCCCACCACCCATTAAGAAAACGGGGGACACCCACGAACATCCGGGTCTCCATTAAGTTATCAGGGCCCATCCCTTATCCCCGGCCTGAGGGCGCTAGGCAGCAACTTCTACCTCCAATTGCTTCCTGCGGGCTTCTAATACATTCAGCAGGCCGGCAACGTTGCCCTTCAGTACCCAGACCAGGCTCACAATTGGGGCTTGGAGCCCACCCAGCAGTTGAGCCAGGAGCACTTCCTTTCCAGGAAGCTGGGCAAGTTGCCGCACCTGCTCCGAAGATAGCAGGCGGTTGCCCATAATCCCGCCTTTTATCCTTATGTCGAGCTTGGCGGCACGGCTGTATTCGAGGAGGGTCTTGGCCGGCTCCACCTGATCTCCGTAGCCGAAAACTATGGCCGTAGGTCCCGCCAGAAGGCTATCCAGGGCATCCTTGCCTGCCTGGCGGGAGGCGATGCGGGCTAGTGTGTTCTTGGCCACATGGAATTCAACTCCCACCCCGCGTAGGCGCCGCCGCAGCTCAGTCATATCCGACACCGTCATACCGGTTGGTACCGTTAGAATAGCAATAGTACACCTGTTAAGCATGTCTGTCAGTTCTGCCACTACAGTCTTCTTCTTGTCAGTAGCCATTCTTTATCACCCCCTTTTCTAAGTTTCAAGCCTCTGTAAGGAAACTGCACGTAGCGCGGGGGCTTGTCCCCCGCTTCTCCACCACGGCAGGGCACAAGGCCCCGCCCTACAGGCACCGTAGCGTCCGCCACCTTCTTTTGCAATAACCGGTAGAAGTGGCCACCTTGCGGTATCCGCTCCACCAATCAACGGGCCTTGAACTCGCGTTGGTCTAACCGCTCCCAAAAAAAGAAAGGCCCTTATGCCTGCGCACAAAGACCTTAAAAAGGCTGTAGCCCTCT
>JAUYDP010000268.1 GCA_030691805.1 Dehalococcoidia bacterium
ATGCCACAACTTGCACTTGCACATAGTTCCGGTATCTCTGGAAGTAAGGCTAGCACAAGGGGAAGCTCATTACAACTATTTGTAGTTGCGACCTGTTGCGAAAGAGGAGGCTTCTCTGGGGTTCTGGAGGTTGAATTCGGCGTTCCCGGGCCTTTGTGAACTTTTCAGAGGAATGTTATCTGACCAGAGTCGTTACATCTGTTGCCCGCAAACGTAGGGAACGAATTCCTGCCATTTTCTAACCTTCCGGCGAAGGCAAGAGTGGGGACCTTCCCGCGAAAGGTCTTCTCCATTTGGATGCAGCCGGCCTCTTCCAGCCTGGCCAGATGGGCCGAGAGATTGGCTTTGGTCAGACCGGTCTCGCGCAGCAGTTAGAGAAAGTCGACGCCCTCTACCATATAGAGGCTGGCGACCATGATGAGGGACTATTGGGGTTATCGGCTAATCGCCTCGCGCATCGAAGCTTGGCCTTCACCGCCAAGCTTTAGCTGAATACCGAATTGCGCTGCTTCCTGAACCAGAAAGCGAAGTACATCGACTTTCCCCTTGTCATGGGACTCGCGAACGAGCTTCATGAGAAGGTCGGCCATTCTGGATTGGGGTCGGCTTCTATCGGCGCGCTCCCAACTGTACAAGGACTGTCGCGTGCAGCCTACAAGAAAAGCGAATTGCTCCATCGACAAGCCCAACCTGTTTCGCAACAAACGAATCTCTTCCGGTTGCAGGTAAAGCTTCTCATATGCGGCTTCGAAGAGCTGCTCCCAGCGATCAGTCTCTTGAACGGCGAAATGCTCGGCGCCACACCGGTAACACACTCCTAACCTGGCATTTGTTACGACGAAGGGGTAACCCCTGATCTTAGTATGGTATTCTGGGATCTCCCGCTCCAACACGGTCCCCTCTCCACATTCCTGGCACTTGTAGCCAAAAGCGACCGCCTCCACCGGACTTCCCCCCTTTAAGACATCTCTATTCGGCCTCATGCGCCGTAATGAAATAGTACAGCCTCTCATCGTTCCGGCTAAGAATTATCTTGCCGCAGGTGTAGAAACGTTGACCCTGTGTATCCCGGCCCAAGATAGTGTATTTCTTACCATCCGTAGCCGTACCCAACTCGTCTTCCTCGACCTTATGGATTGATGTTGCGGTCAGGATACACACCTCAAGGTCCACCGTCTCGTACCAGCCTGCCTCGACAAATTTGCGGATCTTGTTCGAGTAGTGATAGTGACCAGCTTCCACCAGGCTCTTGATAATGAGGAGTTCCTTGCCCAGTTGGAACCGGCCACCTCTTCGGCCTTCCTTCCGGCTCACGTAAAATATTTTACACGGCCTCCATCCAGTTGTCAACTATTTTACATTCCCTTTTCCCCAGGGAACGAGGGCAGCCGTCTACCCGTCTTTCGCAGACTTACGCCGATGTGCACCCCCTAATTATTGCTGTTCCTAACGGAAGAAGCGCAGGCCGAGGTCGAGGAAGACGATCAGCCATCCGAGCAACACAGCGAAGTCGAGCCACAGGGGGTAGAGCACCAAGTAGCCGACCATGAGCTGCCGGAAGGTGTCGGCCCAGGTAGGTGGCAGGCATCAGGTTTATCACCGGCCTTAGGAACGACGGCAGGAGTTGGGCCTCGAAGACGATGCCGGACAGGAACATCATGGGGAACAAGACCCCAACCCTAGTTTGGCTCCCCTCCCCCCAGAAACTGGCTGGGCAACCTCCCTTATGGTGTAACTTCAGACCGAAGGGCTGTTGGTTGCCCCGATTAACTGACGTATGCTAGAATAAGGCCGATTCGTGTGGCGGAAAGGCAGTTGAACAGTCCGGTCCTGGTCCTCAATCAGAATTACGAACCGCTCAACGTGTGCAACGTGCGGCGCGCCATTGTGCTCCTGGACAAGGGTAAAGCCGAGGTCCTGGAGCACAACCATGGCTTCCTGCGCTCTCTAACCCGCACCATCCCCCTGCCCTCGGTCATCCGCCTGATATATCTTATCCACCGTCCGCGGCCGCAGCTTCGCTTGAGCCGCAAGGAGATCTTCGCCAGGGACCACTTCACCTGCCAGTACTGCGGGGTCAAGACCAAGGAGCTAACACTAGAACATGTTGTTCCACGACACGTGGGAGGTCCGCACATCTGGGAAAACATAGTAGCCGCTTGTAAGCCCTGCAACCACAAGAAGCGCAATCGGACCCCCGATGAAGCGCACATGCGCCTCTTGCGCCGGCCATTCAGGCCCAAGGCTAACCTTTTCTACATCTTCCATCAGCACTTCCTGACACAGGAGGAATGGATGAAGTTCCTGCCGGAATGGGAAAGGGCATCGGGCTACTGATTTGGGGGACACCCCCCTTACCCCCCGGCCTGCGGCGCTGGACCGGTCAGGCAATAAAACACGAAAAATTATTGACAACAGCCCCTCTTAGTGCTATATTATATTTAGAAACTGGCAGTTGCCCAACGAGTGCATAGGCAACCAATGGCTCAACCTCGTGAGAGGGGACGCCTAGGAGACCGATTGGCTTGTTGGGCGAGTGTATTTTATGCCCACCTATAGCAGGTGGGTTTTGTTTTCGGGCCAGGCGCCCGAACCTTTCTCTGGCTAGCAATCTTCCGTTACATCCCGTTATCTGGTATGGTGTTATGGACTGAAGATGAGCAAGATAGCGGTCAATGCAACGGAGACCAACGGGTCAAACCGGGCAGAGTACGTCAGCCGCATGTTCGGGCGCATCGCTCCACGGTACGACCTGATGAATTCCCTGATGACCTTGGGCCAGGACCGGCGCTGGCGCCGCCTGACTGCGGCTCTGGCTACGCCACGACCCGGTGGCATGGCGCTGGACCTGGGTACCGGATCAGGCGAGCTAGCTTTTGACATGGCCGCCCGGGGAAACCGGGTAGTGGCTATGGATTTCTGCCAGCCCATGATGGACGTAGCCCGCCAAAAAGTGGTTAACAAGAAAGGATCCAGGGTTTACCTGGTCTCGGGCGATGCCCTTAGCCTGCCATTTCCCGGGGCGACCTTCAACGCCATTACTGCCGGCTTCGCCTTCCGCAACTTCGCCGACCTGGCCCGGGCCCTGGACGAGACCCTCCGGGTCCTGAAACCCGGCGGCAGGTTAGCGGTCCTGGAGTTGACTCCTCCCCGGACCGGCCTAGCCCGCTTGCTGCACGGCCTATACTCCCACCGGTTCGTCCCCCTTCTCGGCAGGCTGATTTCCGGAGACAGCGCCGCCTATACCTATCTCCCTAATTCGGTGGACCATTTTCCGGATGCAGAGACTTTGCGGCAGGCCATGGTCAGCGCCGGCTTCAGGAAGGTCAGCTTTCGAAGGCTGGGCCTGGGCATGGTGGCCATCCACCTGGCGGAAAAAGGGACATGAAAGAGTCTGGCCTTCCGGGCAGGGTCCCGGCAGGGCAGATACCGGACGTGGTAATCCAGCGGCTGCCCCTCTACGCCCGCACCTTGAGCCTCCTGGCCGGAGAAGAGGTGGAGGTCGTTAGCTCTCTACGCCTGGGGGAGCTCTTGGGAGCTACGCCGACACAGATAAGAAAGGACCTGAGCTACTTCGGCAGGTTGGGGAAGCAGGGGATTAATAGTCTTCTTCCTGGAGGCTACCCTTCAGGAGGTCCAGGTTCTCCAGGGCCAGTCCAGCCCCGATGGCGACACAGCTTAGTGGGTCTTCGGCAACGTGGCAAGACACGCCTGTCTCTTGGGCCAGGAGCCGGTCCAGGTTGCGGAGAAGCGCCCCGCCCCCGGTCAGCATAATCCCCCGGTCAATCACGTCAGAGGACAGCTCCGGGGGAGTCTGCTCCAGGACCGCCTTGACCGCCGCCACAATCTGCGACACGGGCTCGGCGATAGCCTGGCTGACACCGGCGGAGGTCACGGTTATGGTCTTGGGGAGCCCGCTGACCTGGTCTCGCCCCCTGACCTCCATCTTCCTTTCCTCCTCCAGGGGTAATACGCTGCCAATCTCGATCTTGATAGCCTCAGCGGTCCGCTCACCGATGATCAGGCCGAACTTGCGCTTGACGAAGGCGGCGATGGCCTCGTCAATACGGTTGCCGGCCACGCGGACCGACCGGCTTACTACCAGGCCGTACATGGAGATGACGGCCGCCTCCGTGGTCCCTCCACCGATATCCACAACGAGGTTGCCCCCAGGGGAAGCCAGCGGCAACCTGGCCCCAATAGCGGCAGCCAGGGGTTCCGGTATCAGGTGAACGGGCTTCTTGGCCCCCGCCTGCTCGGCGGCCTCCTTTACGGCCCTTAGCTCCACGCTGGTAACCCCGGCCGGCACGCATATCATCACCTCTGGCTTCACCATCCGCCAGCGGCCGCAGACCTTGCTAATGAAGTGGCGAAGCATGGCCTCTGTGATTAAATAGTCAGCGATAACGCCGTCCTTGAGGGGTCGGACCACGTTAATATGCCCAGGCGTGCGCCCGATCATGTCCCGGGCCGCAGCGCCGACTGCCACGATCTTGCTGTCATTGGCTGCCAGGGCGACCACCGCCGGCTCGTTCAGGACAACACCCTTGCCCTTGACGTACACCAGCACGTTGGCCGTTCCCAGGTCTATGCCTACGATTCTCTTGAACATTCTATCACTTACACCCGCTCTACCTGAGCACCTAAGGCCCGTAGCTTCCCGTCAATGCCTCCATAACCTCGTTCCAGGTGGAGGATATCCTCTATCTCACTCTTGCCCTCAGCCGCCAAGCCGGCTATCATCAAGGCTGCTCCTGACCGAATGTCGAGGGCGCGAACGCTGGCGCCCTTCAATTTGCACGGTCCCTTGATCACGGCCGTCTGGCCGTTGACCGCCACCATGGCCCCCATTTTACGCAATTCCTTAACGTAAAGGAGCCGGTTGTCGTAGACGCGCTCGTGGATAATGCTTGTTCCCTCGGCCTGGGTCAGCAGGACCCCGATAGCGGCCTGGAGGTCGGTAGCGAAGCCTGGATACGGGAGGGCCTGGACATTGACGGCAGTCAATGCGCCTCGTCTGGAAATGAAAAGGGAATCCCCAACACCAGCAGCATCAATCCCTATCTCTCGTAGCTTCCAGATTAACGAAGCCAAATGGTCGGTGCGAACGTTGTTTAGCCGGACATCTCCGCCCGCCACGGCGGCGGCGATGGCGAAGGTGCCGGCCTCGATCCTATCGGGGATCGGGGAGTGCCGGGCGCCGCCTAACTGGTCAACGCCCTCCACCTCGATGACACTGGTGCCGATCCCTTTTATGCGTGCGCCCATCTTCAACAGCATACTTGCCAGGTCCACTACTTCCGGCTCCTGCGAGGCATTGAGAAGCACCGTCTTGCCTTGCGCCAGGCAGGCGGCCATAAGCAGGTTCTCAGTTCCTATATGGCTGGGGTAGTCCATGAATATCTCGGTGCCCTTGAGCCGGGGGCAAACAGCGGTATACACCTCGCCATCTTTGGATATCCTGGCTCCCAGGGCGGCAAAGCCTACCAGGTGCACGTCAATAGGGCGCTGTCCGATCACATCTCCGCCGGGGGGGCAGGAAGAGCCTTGCCCGAAGCGCGCCAGCAAGGGACCCATCACCAGGAAACTGCCCCTCATTTTCTTTACCAGGTTAGTGGGGGCAGCCAGGTTGTAGATATGGTTGGCCTGGATGACCATCTTGCCCGGACCCGTATTTTCCAGTCTGGCGCCCAGACTGCGCAGCACCTCGGCCATGATACGCACGTCCTCTATATCCGGAACGCCTTCCAGCGCACATGGCTCAGGCGTCAGGAGACAGGCGGCCATAAGAGGCAGGGCGGCGTTCTTTGAGCCGCCGATGGAGATGGCGCCTGACAGGGGGAAGCCCCCGGTGACGACGAAGCGCCGCTCTCGTAAGGAAGAGCCCTGCGGCAGGGACTCCTGAGCGGAGGCGCCCTCTGCCGGACGGTAGGCCATCAGTTAGCCCTTTTTCCTTCTTCTCTTCTCTGCTATTTTTAAGCGCATCAGCGAGCGAGCTAAGGAGACATCAGCGCGGGCAAGGTCCATCTCCCCAGTGCGGAAAGAGAGCCTCTCTTCTGCCCTTTTCTTGGCCTGTTCGGCCCGGGCAACGTCTATCTCCTCCTCCCGTTCCGCCGCATCGGCCAGGACCACCACCCGGTCCGGCTGGACCTCCAGGAATCCCCCCGTAATAGCCAGGCTTATTTCCTCGCTACCCTTCTTCAGGCGAAGCTCACCCAATTGTAAAGAGGTGAGCAGGGGCACGTGATGAGGCAGGATACCCAGTTGCCCATCAATGCCGGGCGCCACCACCATATCAACTTCGTCCTGAAGGACTACCCGCTCTGCGGTGATTATTTCTATCTTAAGCTTTGACATAAGGTTAAAAGACCGCGCTCTCTGAGGTTTCTACCAGTTCGAACAGCCTGCGAACTGCCTCCCGGATCCGCTCCATATCCAGTGCTAAGTCCTCCGGCTCTAGGAAGCTCTCATAGAAGTTTGCATGGAGCTTCTCGGCCCGGCTATACGCCTCTTCGATACCTGGCTCCTTGATCTCCCGGGCTAATCCCCTGGCGAAAATGCGTAACTCCTGATGCGTTCGCAGGAGCTGCCCCTTACAAGCCGCCACTGCCTTTAGACTCTCAGCCATACTCCCCCACAAGAACTCGCTCGCCTTTTCCACGTCCCCTTCTTGGAGGGCCAAGGAGGCATTGTGGATATAGTGTAGCGCCTGCTCTTGATAAAGTTGCAATCTCTCCCGCATAGGAGAGGTAGATTCTATCTTCTCGATTTCTTCCCTTCTTCCACAGGGACAGTATAATCCGTTATTTCACCGGTCTTTGCGTGAATATGAACAGTTGCTATCCGTGTGACGAAGGCCCCAACGTCCAGCTTTACTTCCCACGAGTCTTCCAGGTAGCGCAAGGCTGAGATGGGCAGGGGCAACATGCGATGCCTTTTTAAGAAGCTTACCGCGATCTCTGTGGCCTGCTCCGCGGAACGGACCTCAGTCATATCCATTCTTATACCACTGCTTCTGCCATCTTTTTATTCTTCTCTACGGCCTCTTCTATAGTGCCTACCATGAAGAAGGCATGCTCTGTCAGGTCATCGTGCTGTCCTTCCAGGATTGCATTGAAACCCCGCACTGTCTCCTTGGTAGGAACGTATTTGCCGGGAGTGCCGGTAAAGGCCTCGGCCACGAACATGGGCTGGGACAAGAATCGCTGAATCTTTCGTGCCCGGGACACGGTAAGCTTGTCTTCCTCGGAAAGTTCGTCTATGCCCAGAATGGCGATGATATCTTGAAGCTCCCTGTACCGCTGTAGCACCCTCTGCACGCCGCGCGCCACGTTGTAATGCTCTTCTCCCACAATTCTGGGATCCAGGATGCGGGACGTAGAACCCAGCGGGTCCACGGCAGGATAAAGGCCCTGCTCGGCAATGGACCGCTCCAACGCAATCACGGCATCCAGGTGGCCGAAGGTGGTCGCAACGCCAGGGTCGGTGTAGTCATCGGCTGGGACGTAGATGGCCTGGAACGAGGTGATGGATCCCCGCTTGGTGGAGGTTATTCGCTCCTCCAGGTCCCCAATCTCCGTGGCCAATGTGGGCTGGTATCCGACGGCCGAGGGCATCCGCCCCAGGAGGGCCGAGACCTCCATTCCAGCCAGAGTGTAACGGTAGATGTTGTCTATAAAGAGCAAGACGTCCTGGCCCTCCACGTCCCGGAAGTACTCCGCCATAGTCAGGCCGGTCAGTCCGACCCTGAAACGCACTCCAGGAGGCTCGTTCATCTGGCCGAAGGTCATGACGGTCTTATCTATAACCCCCGACTCCTGCATTTCCTGCCAGAGGTCATTTCCCTCTCTGGAGCGCTCGCCGACACCGGAGAACACGGAGAATCCGCCGTGCTCCGTGGCGATATTGCGGATTAGCTCCATAATGATAACTGTTTTACCGACCCCGGCGCCGCCGTAGGCGCCCACTTTGCCGCCACGGGTGAACGGGGCAATGAGGTCAATTACCTTTATCCCAGTCTCCAGGACCTGAGATGTCGTTTCCTGCTCATGGAACGGGGGAGGCGCCCGGTGGATAGGCCAGTGCTCCGAGGCTTCGACCGGTCCACGGTTATCAATGGGCTCGCCCAGGACATTGAAAAGACGGCCCAACGTGGCCCGGCCTACCGGCACGGCTATCGGCCCGCCGGTGTCGGTAGCCTCGGCCCCCCTTTGCGTGCCATCCGTCGGGCCCATGGCCAGACATCGCACCCAGTTGTTGCCCAGGTGCTGCTGAACCTCTAGGACCAGCTTGCCGTCGGCGGTTGGTATCTCAAGGGCGTTGCGGAGGGAAGGAAGCTCCTCCGGCGGAAACTCCACGTCCACCACGGTGCCGATGATCTGTATTACTTTGCCTTTTGCCATAAGTGCTATCTCCTGTTCGTCAGGTCTTGCCTAAAAGGGCGGATCTTCCTCACTTATCATCTAGAAGGTAATGGCCGCCGGTACAAGTAATAACTCGTGCCCGATGCGATCCGCTCCTCAGTGGTGCGCAGTTGGGCAAGTTTCTCCAAGGCACGATCTATGGCTCGATCATCCTCCTTATAGGCGCGCTCTTTCTCCAACTGCACCCAATCAACCGTTCCTATATCAGGTTGGCCCCCTCCCCTTCGGATGTCAGCGCTGCGCAGCCCTTCAAGTTCTGCAGGGATGGGGTGCAACGCTTGCTTCAATTCGATTGTGCTGAATGCCTCATCTTTGTGTTCAGCCAGGAATGCGTGGATCGTTTTCATCCACTCCTCGATTCGGCTTTCTACGGCCAGATCAAATTGCTTTCTCGTGATGGGCATCATCCCCTCCTACCACCCGGCGGCCTTCGGTAAACATAGTATGCTACCTCTCCCAGGGTCGCTGACTCGATTTTGCCCTCTTCCTCTAGAGCGCGCATAACCTCTCTTAGGACCTCTGCGCTTAGCTTTCTATCAGAAGCTAAAGCCGAACGTATTTCCTCGAGAGTGTATGCACTATTAAAACGAACACGAAGGAACTGAGCACCGCCCAATGGGGATCAATCTCCCTCCCCTTGAATTCCTCACGGCTAACGGGCATGGCCCGAAGATATCTTGCATCGAACAAGCGAGATTAGCAAGTATCTCCCTAACCCAATGCCGCGGCTCCACCCACGATGTCCAGCAATTCCTTGGTGATGGCCTCCTGCCGGACCTTGTTATAGGTGAGGGTTAAGTCCTCAATAAGCTCTTTGGCGTTCTCCGTAGCGTTTCGCATGGCTACCATACGCGCCGAGTGCTCGCTGGAAATGTGCTCAAGGACGGCCTGGTACACCTCCATCTCTACAAAGCGGGGCAAGAGCCGGTCCAGGACGGCTGCGGGGCTTGGCTCATACAGGAACTCAACCAGATAGGTTCCACCTGGATGCAGCGGCTCCACCGGCAAGAGCCGCTGGATTACCGGCCGCTGCGTAATGGTGCTAACAAACTCGGTATAAGCCAGGTAGACCTGGTCAACCCGGCCGCTGAGATAGTCATCTATGACTATGCGCGCGACAGGCGCTATGTCCAGCAGACCCGGCTGGTCTCCAAGGGCGGTGAACTCCGCCCTCACATCCCGACCGTAACGCACCATGAACTCCCGCCCCTTGCGCCCGATGTTGACGACGCTTACCGGGACCTTCTGTTCCAACATGAAAGCGGCGGCGCGCCGGTTCATGTTGGCGTTCAGGCCACCACAAAGGCCCCGGTCGGCTGTGATATGGACTACGCCTATCCGCTGTGGGGAGCGGTGCTCCAGCAATGGATGGAGCGCCTCCCCCGGCGGCAACTGGGCCGCCAAGTGCCCCAGCAACTCATTCATCTTAAGGGCGAACGGACGGCTTGCCAGTACGCGCTGCTGGGCCTTCCTCATCTTGGAGGAGGCCACCATCTCCATAGCCTTGGTTATTCTGGATGTATTGCTTATGCTCTTGATACGCCTTTTTATGAGGCGGATGGTGGACACAGAGCGCTCCTCTTAAACAACTGTCTTCTTGAACTCCTGGATGGCAGCCTTTAGACCGTCCTCCGCGGAAGGACTAATCTTCTTCTCCTGGGCGATAGCCCGTCCAACCTCCGGGTGACTGCTGTCCATGAACCGGTAGAATGCTATCTCAAAGTCCTTGACCTTCTCTACTGGAACGTCATCCATATGGCCGTTGGTAACGGCATAAAGGACCATTACCTGCTTTTCCAACGGCATAGGCTCGTACTGAGGCTGTTTCAGTATCTCGGTAATCCGCTGACCTCTCTGTAACCGTGCGAGTGTAGCTTTGTCCAGGTCTCCGGTGCCGAACTGGGCGAAAGCGGCCAATTCTCGGAACTGGGCCAGGTCAAGCCGCAACGCTCCGGCCACCTTCTTCATGGCCGTCGTCTGGGCCTTGCCACCTACCCGGGATACGGAAAGGCCCACGTTCAGGGCCGGCCGGGTGCCGGCATAGAACAGGTCCGCCTCCAGGTATATCTGCCCGTCAGTGATCGAGATGACATTAGTCGGGATATAGGCGGACACGTCGCCTGCCTGGGTCTCGATGATAGGCAACGCCGTAAGAGAGCCTCCGCCCAACTCCTTCGATAACCTGGCCGCTCGCTCCAGAAGCCGGCTGTGAAGATAGAAGACGTCTCCGGGGTAAGCCTCCCTTCCTGGGGGCCTGCGTAGAAGAAGCGAGATCTGCCGGTAGGCCCAGGCGTGCTTGGAGAGGTCGTCGTAGACGATCATGGCGTCCTTCCCGTTCTCCATGAAGTACTCGCCCATGGCGCAGCCGGAATAGGGGGCCAGGTACTGAAGGGCTGCCGGGTCGGAAGCGTTAGCGGCGACCACGATGGTATGACCCATGGCGCCATGCTGCTCCAACGTGCCCACCAACTGGGCCACCTTGGATGCCTTCTGTCCGACAGCCACGTAGATGCAGGTCAGGTCTCCGCCCTTCTGATTGATGATAGTGTCAATGGCGATGGCCGTCTTCCCCGTCGAGCGGTCGCCGATGATAAGCTCTCGCTGGCCCCGACCAATGGGGATCATGCTGTCAATGGCCTTGATTCCCGTCTGAACCGGCGTGTCCACGGACTGTCGAACTGCCACGCCTGGTGCAATCCTTTCTACCGGCCGGAACACATCCGTCTTGATAGGCCCCCTGTTGTCCAGGGGAATCCCCAGGGCATCCACCACCCGGCCAATCAGGGCGTCACCCACCGGCACCTGTGCTATCCGTCCCGTGGTCCGGACCTCATCGCCTTCTCGTATACCGGTGAAATCCCCCAGTAAGACTGCGCCAACACTCTCCTCCTCCAGGTTGAGGGCCAGTCCCATAACCCCGTTGGAGAATTCCAGAAGCTCTCCGGCTTTGGCTCCCGCCAGTCCGTAGATGCGAGCGATGCCGTCTCCCACTTCCACCACTGTTCCTACGTCCACAGCGGTAACAGGAGCGCCAAACTGTTCAATCTGCTGTTTGATAATGGAGGTGATCTCCTCCGGTCTTGCCACCATCTTTCAGTCCTCCCTATCCCCGGCGCAGCATCGGCGGCCTAGGCGGCGCCCGATAACTCCGCTCGGAGGGCTTTCAACTTGCTTATAACGCTGCCATCTAAGACCCTGTCGCCTATTCGGGCTACCAGGCCGCCCAGAATGACCGGATCAACCTTCATTTTCAGAATAATCCTCTTGCCGGTAATCTCTGAGAGGCGCTGGGCCATACGTTCCTGGTCGTTCTCTGCCAGAGGAACGGCGGTTGTAACCTCGGCAATCTCACCTCCCCTTTCAGCATTTAGAAGCCGCTGATAAGAATCGCGAATCTGCTCGATGAAAGGGGCGCGCTCCTTGCTGATAAGCAGATCAACGAAGCTGGCGAAGTAGGGATTACGATCGCCCAGAAAGCGCCGCACCAGGTCTCGCTTGGTCGAGAAGGAGATCTTTGGGTTGTCCATGGCTTTCGCCAGGGCTGCATGCATCAGGACTTTTGACACTTCGTCCAGGTCAGTCTGAAACTGGTCCAGTAATTCCTTCTCTTTACCTACCTCAAAAAGGGCCTGAGCATAACGCTTTGCTACCGCGCCTTTAAGCAATTGCCGTACCTCTGATTCATGTCGTTGCTATGAAAATACCGGCTGGCGCCTTCGGCCACCACCATGCTAGCAAAGACATTTTCATCCTTCGTGGTGTCCTATGCAAGTAGGACATGATGATTCTGAGCCGGAGCGGAGCCGCATACCAGGTTACGATGGGCCGCGCTGCAGC
>JAUYDP010000418.1 GCA_030691805.1 Dehalococcoidia bacterium
CCGTCGCCGTTGCAACCGTCCGCTACGTGATAGAGAACGACCTCCCCGGCAACGCCCGGCGGGTCGGGAACCACCTCATGTCCCGCTTGAACGAGTTGAAGGCGGAGTTCCCCTTCGTCAGTGACGTTCGGGGCAAGGGCCTTCTGGTGGCCCTGGAGTTCAGCCGGGACATATCCCGGGACGTGGTCTACGCCTGCATGGAGGAAGGGCTTCTCCTTAACGGTGTGAAGCCCAATGCCCTACGCTTCATGCCTGCATTGAATATCACGAACGCCGAGGTGGATGAGGCGGTGGGCATATTACACAAGGTGCTGCCGCGATTTCTAGCATAACAATGCGTATCCATAATGATTCTGTTATGATCTCGTTAAGAATTCAAGAGGGAATTAAGCGCCATGCTAGACTTGCTCAAGAACCCATTTATAGGCGTACATGAACTACGTAGACGCCTGACTGAATTGCTCGCTTCAATCAAGGGAGAAGGGCTGGACCTGGTGATCACTCAAAACGGGAAGCCCGTGGCGGTGTTAGTAGATTTAGAACGGTATTTGGAGATGCAGGAGGCCCTCAGGGAATTCGCCGATCCCGAGTATTTGACAGCTCTATTGCAGGCCAGAGAGGAAATTAAGGCCGGCCAAGGCGTCCCTGTGGAAGAGGTTTTCACTAAGACGGCAGTCTGATTGTACCGGCTAGTCCTATCCAACCGGGCCGAGAAGGCTTTCAAGTTCATTCCGTCACCGTACGATAAGCGCATCAAGGAATCCATTATCGCAATCGGACAGGCCCCCAGGGCCATGGGAACGGTGAAGTTGGAGTATGCCCCTGTGGCGCAGTACCGTTATCGAGTAGGTGACTACCGAATCCTGTTTGATATAGATGAAGAGAGTAAGACTGTGGAGATCTTGGACATCCGGCGTCGTGGCGAGCGTACTTACAAGTAGGTTTCAGACCCTGTGGTAAGAACGGAACCACCGACCCGGAGGGCGAATTCTGGAAGATCGAGAGCTGCTAGATGTCAGATAAAGTTATCCTAGCATACAGCGGTGGCCTGGACACCTCTGTAGCCATTAAGTGGATTCAGGAGAAGTACGACATGGAGGTGGTGACCTTCACGGCGGACCTGGGCAATGACCCGGACCTGGAGGCTATCCGCCAGCGGGCCCTGGACATTGGGGCGGTCAAGGCCCTGGTGGCGGACGTCCGGGAGGAGTTCGTGAGGGAGTTCGTCTTTCCGGCTCTCAAGGCGGGGGCCGTCTATGAGGGCGAGTACCCTCTGTCCACAGCCCTGGCCCGACCGCTGATCGCCCGGTGCCTGGCTGAGACCGCCCTCAAGGAAGGCGCAACTGCCGTAGCCCATGGATGCACCGGCAAGGGTAACGACCAGGTTCGTTTCGATGTCAGCATCGGGTCCCTGGCACCGGAGCTGAAAATAATCGCTCCCGTTCGGGACTCGACGCTGAGCCGGGAAGAAGCCCTGGAGTACGCCACATTGCATAAGCTGCCCATCAAGGTGACCAAGGCCAGCCCCTACTCGATAGACCAGAACCTCTGGGGACGCAGTATCGAGTGCGGGATACTGGAGGACCCCTGGGCGGAGCCCCCGGAGGACGCCTTCGCCTGGACCCGGTCCCCACAGGCAGCTCCCGACCAGCCGGCTTACCTGGAGATCTCCTTCCAGGCTGGGGTCCCCGTGGGACTGGACGGCCAGGCTCTTGGGCCGGTGGAGCTTATTGCCCGTCTTACCAGCCTGGCGGGCGAGCACGGTGTGGGACGAATAGACCACGTGGAGAACCGGCTGGTAGGAATCAAGTCCCGTGAGGTCTACGAGATGCCGGCGGCCATGGTGCTCTTGAAAGCCCATCGCACCCTGGAGAGCCTTACCCTCAGCAAGGACCAGCTACGCTTCAAGGACACCGTCGCTGCAACCTATTCCGACCTGGTCTACAACGGGCTCTGGTTCAGCGCCCTCCGGCGAGACCTGGACGCCTTCGTAGAGAGCACTCAGCGGTTCGTGACCGGCGAGGTCCGGGTCAAACTCTTCAAGGGGACCTGCGCCGTAGTGGGCAGGAAGTCGCCCTACTCCCTATATAGCCACGGTCTGGCCACCTACGACCGGGCCGACCAGTTCGACCACAGCGCCGCCGTCGGTTTCATCCAGCTATGGGGGCTGCCGCACCGGATACAGCGGCGCGTGCAGGGTGAAACGGAGAAGCCTACACCTACAAGCTAGTTGCGGGAGCTAGCGCCTGGTGTATAATTGCGTAAGGAGAGAGCAATGACCAGCCAGGCCCAAACAAAAGAAAAAGCCCTCGAGGCAGCCGAGTCCCTACTCGGTTATCCGGACACGAAAGTAAAGGCCACTGCCCAGGTAGTAGCGGATTACCTCAAGGACTTGCCAGTAGGGATCGAGGGATTTCTCCAAGCCATTGCCCCTGAAGGTTCTGCAATGGCGAAACTAGAGCTTCGGCTAACTGGTCTCTGCGCCGGAGGTCGGCTATACGAGTTCCGGTGGCCTGTTAAGATCACTGTAGTCCGGTCTGCACATTATTTCGTCGCATGGAGTAAATCTTTCCTGGTCCATGGCACAGGGGATACCACCGAGGGGGCGCTTCGCGATTTCATGGAGGAGTGGCAGCGGCATTATGAACGACTCCTCGCCGAAGAAGGTCATCTTGGCCCGCCTCTCCAAAAAGAGCTCGCCAGGATCCGCCACCTTATTGGCCAAGGAGTATAATGCCGCTTGACCGGCGAGACATCAAGCGGGCATTAGAGAATAAACTGGGATTTGAGCGTACCGAGGGGGCCAAACATAGGCTGTTCAGCCTATACATTGGTGGCAAGCTGATGCTCGAGACCAGAACAACCAGGGGTACAGGCCACAGGGTCATTGACGACCCACTGGTTACTCAAATGGCGAAACAGGTTCTCGTCCCGTACAAGTTCTTTATCGAACTGGTTAGGTGCAC
>JAUYDP010000436.1 GCA_030691805.1 Dehalococcoidia bacterium
ATGCCAACTTCGTAGAGGTCTGGGAAGACCAGCACCAGGCGCACCTCCGTCGCTCCCCAGTCCTTGACCACGCTGTTCCACTCGCCTCCGGTGTAGCGGGCTGGCCGGGCCACGTGCGGCAGGATGTGGTCCAGGGCCTCCTGGCTTAAAGGTGAGTCTTGTTTCATTCCGTTCACTCAGTGCCCACGCCTGCCTCTCTTGTGGTTGGCGGACCGAATGCCTTGGCCCGCTCTTCGACCCCGGACTTCCCTGGCCTGGGTTCGAAGCGCCTGTGCCGCTAGTTCCTGGGGTCAGCCCCTTTAGTGGGCTTTGGCCGCTCAGCCCATGGCTTTAGCCTAGGGCGCCTCCAGGCCCAATACTGGGTTCTTATTTCCGGGTGCCGGCTAGAAACGAGACGGGCATGAGGGGCCACCCCATGCCCGCTGGCGGTAACTCCTGGACTATTATACTAGAATTCGATCTTCTTTTGCCTGATGATTATGCTTTCTAGTATGCCCAATGACAACAGGACCGTGAGGAGGGAGCTACCCCCGTAGCTAATTAAGGGTAGGGGCACACCGGTGACGGGCAGAAGGCGAATGTTGACCCCGATATTCAGGAAGACCTGAAAGAGGAGCATGGAGACTATCCCCACGGCCAGGAGGCGCCCGAAGACGTCCCTGGCCAAAGTGGCTGCCCGCAAGCCTCGCCATAGCAGGAAGATGAACAGAAGAAAAAGGACCAGCGCCCCCAAGAAGCCCAGCTCTTCCCCAATCACCGAGAAGATGAAGTCGGTGAACTGGATACGTAGATAGTGCAACTGGCTCTGGGTGCCCTGGGCGAAGCCCTTGCCCAATAAGCCCCCGGAGCCAACGCTAATCTCGGCCTGGAGCACGTTATACCCGGCTCCCAGCGGGTCCAGGGCCGGGTTCAGGAATATGCGGATGCGTTCCCGCATATACTCCTGCATCAGGAAGGCGTAGGCCAGGGGGGCGGACAACACCCCCAAAGCGCCAATGGCCGCCAGATGAATCAGCCGGGCGCCGGCGATTATGGCCATTCCCACCCATATCGCGAGGAAGACCACTGCTGTGCCCAAGTTTGGCTGTAGGTAGATGAGGACCATAGGAGGCGCGAGGACCACCAGGGAAACAAGCAGGACCGGCAGGCTCTTGATGCGGTTCTGGTACTGGGAGAAGAACCGGGCCAGGGCAATGATAAGCACGATCTTCGCCAGTTCGGACGGCTGCAAGGATCCGACGCCCAGGTCCAGCCAGCGCTTGGCGCCGTAGGAGATTGCACCCAGGGCCACGACGCCGATGAGCCCAACTAGTGCAACTATGTAGAGGGCAACCGCCGCGTTTCTATAGACGCGGTAATCAGCAGCCACTGCCACCGCGAAGGCCAGAAGTCCCGCAACGGCGAATAGTCCCTGCCTGACCACAGGAAAGTCCCAGAGCGACTGGTCCGGGCCAGCGGAGGCAAGGCTTGCGCTGTAGATCATAGCCAGGCCGTAGGCCATGAGCAGGAGGGCGGTTAACAACAAAAGGTAATCGAAATGGCGCCAGTATTTCATTTCCATGGGCTATTGCCTGGAGAAATAGTACTTGAGGATCTTGCTTGCCAGCGGAGCGGCCGTCATGGCGCCCTGGCCTCGCTCCTGAAAGACTACCAGGGCGATGCGGGGGTCGTCATAAGGAGCGAAGGTCAAAAACCAACCATGCGTTGGGAACTGGCCGGTCCTGGGATCAATCGAGCCAAACTCAGCAGTACCGGTCTTTCCTGCGGTTTCCACCCCCGGCACCTGGGCCTCCGTTGCAGTCCCCCATCGCACCGCTTCCCTCATGCCATCCCGAACCACAGCCAAGTTGGCTGGGGATACGTCAACTCGCCGCGCCACCTCTTTTTTGAAGGGCCTTAAAACACGGCCGTCCGAATCCAGGACCTCTTTAACTATCTGAGGCCGGAGCAACTCCCCACCGTTGACCACGGCGGAGAGCATGGCCACCATCTGGATAGGAGAGGCGAGGACGTCTCCCTGGCCGATGACCATATTATAGGTATCGCCCAGGAGCCAGGGCTCCTTCTTCGCCCTTTGTTTCCAGTCCGGGTCCGGCACCAGGCCCGCTGTCTCCCCCGGCAGGTCTATACCCGTTGGACTGCCCAGCCCGAACTGCCTGGTGTAAGCGGCCAACCTATCCACCCCCAGCCCTTTGAAGTCCCGGTAACCTCCTCCCAGATAGTAGAAATAAACGTCGGAAGAACGGGCTATCGCCTGGCGGAAATCCAGCCAACCCAAAGGCGCCCAGTCGTAGAAGGTGTAGATTATCGAAGGGTCATACTGGCTGGGGACGGTGATGGACCCGGCGCTGAAGATACGGGTGGAGGCGTTGGCAACGCCCTCCTGGAGAGCCGCCGACGCCGTAATTAGCTTGAAGATGGAACCTGGGGGCCGGCCTACACCTATCGCGTAGTTCACCAGTGGGCGGCTGGGATCCTTCAGGAGAGAATCCAGGGTCTCCTGGGAGACCGGCCCGCTGAAGATATTGTTATCGTAGGATGGCTCCGAGACCATCGCCAGCACCTCGCCTGTCCGAGGGTCCATGGCTACAGCGGCGGCGTATTTGGATTCTCCCATATTCTCCCGGACCAGCCGCTCCACCTCCCGCTGAAGGTCCAGGTCCAGGGTGAGCTTGATGTTGGAGCCAGGCTCGGAAGGCTGGATGTGGAGACTGGATATCTTCCGGCCATAAACATCTACCTCCACCTGCTCCAGTCCGGGCGCGCCGCGCAGCTTATCCTCAAAAGTGAGCTCAACGCCAGACTTGCCCAGCTTGTCCTGGAGCGAATAACCCTTCTCCTTGAGAGCCGAATACTCCTGCTCCGATATGCGCCCGGTGTAACCCAGGATATGCGCCAGCCCAGGGCCTCCCAGGTAGCGTCGCACAGGGTCAATCTGCACCGTAACCCCGGGCAGGTCCAGATGAAGCTCTTCAATCGAGAGGGCCATCTCCCTGCTTACCCCGGATACTATGGGCAAGGGTAGAAAGTACTGCTGTGGAGTACGGCCCGCCTTGACCTTGTTTATTATCTCCTGCGGCCCAAGTCCTACCAGTTTAGACAGCCGCTGGGCCGTTATCTCCTCTTTGTCTTTAGGGAGGTCGGCGGGGACGATGGAGATTGAGAAGCTTGGCACGTTACGCACCAGCAACTCCCCTTTTCGGTCATAGACCACTCCCCGAACCGGGGCCACGGGAACCATTCGGATGCGGTTGTTTTCTGCTTTCTGCTGGTAGTATTTCCCCTCCGCCACCTGCATTCGCCACAACTGGGCGCCCAGGGCGATGAAGGTCAGGATTATGACTCCTCGGAAGAGGTAGAAGCGCCGCCTTAGCAGGACAACCTCATTGGGTTTCCGCTTCCTCTCGGCACGCCAGATAGGACGCCGGCGACCATTTGCCAGTCGGGAATCTCTTTCCATTACCGCCAGCCCTCCCTGACGGGCACAGGCTTCTTTGCAAGCAGGACGAGAATTCCGAATACCAGGAGAGAAAGCAGGGCGTTCATGACCGTTAGTGGCAGCACTACCGACGTGGCCAGCCGCATCCAGTCCGTCTCTCCGCCCAAGGCCACGACCCCCAGGCTTAGTATCCCGTTGTAGAAGAGCGTGGCAAGCCCCACGATGAACATACACACCATGGGGTTGACCTCCAGGAGGCCGGGATTGGGGAAGCGGGCCAGGTACGTCACCAGCAGTAGCACCAGGGTGACGAAGCCGAAGGGCATGCCGGAGTAGAAGTCAAGCACGAGGCCACCCAGGAAGGCCAGGACCAGCCCCTTTCGCAGCCCGAGGAGCATACCGGCCATGACCACCAGCACCAGAGGCAAGTCCGGCTTCAGGCCCGCAACAGGCCCGACCTGGGGGAGGGTCACTTGTAAGAAAGCTGCCCCTAGCACCAGCGGGATTGATACGTAAAAAGCCAAGCTACTCCACCGCCACCCAAGGATTCACCACAGTTCCCCATGCCCGTTGGGGCGCCACTGAGCATGAAAACTCAGTGGTCATTACCAGTGCCACTGGGGGCTCATTTTCATACCAGAGACCACGGAGACCACAGAGTATTCAATGACGTATTCAATATTATCTATACGATTTCTACGCTCTCTGCGACCAATGGAGGGGATACCCGCACTACCCTTTCTTCGTTGCGCTGCCAAGAAGACCAAAAAGCTATGAAGGGTCCAATATTAGAGTCTCTGTGATCTCCGTGTTCTCTG
>JAUYDP010000443.1 GCA_030691805.1 Dehalococcoidia bacterium
AGGGGTACGTTGGAACGCTGGTCGCTACCGGCCCCGGCCGCTTCAGCGGTCCTGAAGCTCATAGTTCACCACGACCCTCTACTCTACGATCTGACGAAATAATCTATCCGCGGCCGTCCGATGGGCCGGGTGCTTCAGGAAGGCCTGCAGGTCCTCCATGGTCTCGAAATCTACCACGCTCACGTGGGAGAAGGCTACAGAGTCATCTCCATCACTGGCGTGAGGCCCGCTGCTCAAACGCTTTATGACTGGGACCCGGCCGGGGAATCCGCGGACTGTGTCCACGTATTGCTGGGCCTGCTGCGTGGAGGTGCCCTCCTTGAACTTGACAGACACTACTCGGCGGATCATCTCGCCTCCTTTTTCCGGTAAGCTGTTGGAAACCAACGAAGAGGGAGTGACGTGGCAATCGTCCTGGGAGTTTTCCCCCAGCAGAACTTTTCAGAGTACCGGGAAGCCGGCAACACCATCACATCGAACGGTGTGTTTGGGAAGTTTTCCCGCAGGCGCCGCATCAGCGGCAGTACGGTTCGCTCGCCATCGAAGAGATCTCCCTCCACAACGAACAGAATATCGAGCTCATCCTGCCTGGCATCCGCCTTAATTGTCAGCACGCATTCCAGCTTGGCCGCCTCGCGAGCCAGAAGGCTCTCTATAGCCCGCCCGTTCTGGACCATCTTTGCGCTTGTGACACCCAACGCTCCCACCTATCCAAACAGAGTGGTTTATCCCGTCAGTACGATAGCACGCCGATCTCTAAAATGCAAGGGCTTCACAAACCCGCTCCTTTGGGCTAGAATGGCTGGTAATGGCTATGGCTGAAACCAAGACGAACGCCCTCTACTACGGCGACAACCTGGATATCCTCCGAAAGCACATCCCAGACGAGTCGGTGGACCTCGTCTACCTGGACCCTCCTTTCAACAGCAAGGCCGATTACAACGTGCTATTCAAGGAGCCCCAGTGGGAGGCGGACCGCCGCGCGGCGGAGGATGTAATGGGTCTTGTCGACTACTCAGAGAAAAAGGCGCATCAACCGTGGCTCAAACGCGCAATGGACATATCGTGGACTTGCGTGAATGGTATCGGTATGGTCTTCGGCCCGCTCACGCTGATGTTGCAAACGGGACCGGGCAGTTCGAATACAGCCGCTGTAGAGGAACTCATCGACCGCTGGCTTGCAGATTGGCAAGAGCTACAAAACCAGACGGACCGCATTCTGGGTCAAAGCCGCGACGACTACGGCGTTCGCTCCCACGCCGGCCTTTCGTCGATTCTGTCTGGGTTCCAACAAGAACTGGAAGCCATTCGTAGCGCTCCTCACCTCGACGGCCTTGCGATGCTCGCTAAGGTCGTGGCTCTAAACTCCGATGCAGCGCACGACTTCTTGAAGTTCAACGAATGGGTTGAGTCTGAGGGAGCATTAATCGGCTTCGACGCAGCCAAGTACCAAGACAAAGCGGTCAGGAAGGCGCATAAATTCTGGGAGCCCACTGTCCGACAACTCAGCAAGGCGATTGGGAAGCTAGGACAGTGATCGTCTCGGTGAAGAGCGGGCACGTCGGCGTCACCCAGGTGCGTGACCTGAAAGGCACCATGGAGCGGGAGAAAGCCGAGCTTGGGCTGTTTATCACTCTGGATGCTGCAACGGCTCCAATGCGCACAGAGGCAGTCAGCGCCGGCTTTTACCATTCTGACCTCTGGAAAGAGGACTACCCACGAATCCAGATTTGCACTATCGAAGACCTGCTGGCCGGCAAGCTGCCTAAGCTGCCACGCCATGCCTTAGGAGGCTTCTCCAAAGCCGAGCGAATCAAGCAAGAAGAGGGCAAGCAAGAGGCGATGTTGTGACGCAAACGGATTCAGTCGGTGCCGTTTCTGCGATAAAAGCTTGACGCTGGAGGAGCCTCGCCCCGGGCTAAAGCCATGGGCTACATAGCCGTAGGGACAAGTTTGAAACCTGCCCCTACCAGGGGCTGATTCGGTTGGAATATCAGGCCGGAGGGATTTTGCTTCGGAGGAAGCAGTGATAGTGCCTGGTCTCCCAGGAAGGCATAGATTCAGGACGGGGCGTCGGGAGACGGGCTACCGGCCCGTCTCTACTGGATACGTAGCTGATCATGGGACAATGGGTATAATGCGGCTTGGGCTGGAAACGGGCTGTGGGAGAGGTGGAGCACGTCTAGCAAATCCGTTAGCACCTGCAGTGGGCTTCGCTGTTGTAGCCCATGGCTTTAGCCCGGGGCGGGGCTCCTCCAGCGCGATCTCCGGTATCGGCCGCCCATCGCCATGGCCGGGTCAAACGCCCTTTCGACCAGGAAGCCGGCGAACATCAAAATCGCTGTGCCTGAGGACTTGAGGAACTGAGGCTTTGCACAAGATAGGCGAAGTAATCGAGGCCAGCACGGGCGAGTTCACCGCCCAGAGCTACCGCCTACACTGGGCGCCGGCTCTGGGCAGCCTGGTGAAGACCGGCGCGCCGGAGCCACGTGTGGGAGAGGTTCATGAACCTCCCCTACGAGCCGGGTCGCCGGCAGCCCGTGTGGGAGAGGTTCATGAACCTCCCCTACCAGCGGCTCATTTGGAACAGATTGATCAATATACCCATCAGGTTAAGACGCCAGCCATTTACGGCGTGGTTTGCTACTCTGAGACCGTAAGCCTGGAGCCGGGTCGAAGGGCTGTGGCCCGGGGACGGGACCTGGAATCGGAGGAGGATGTCTATCTCCAGAACCCCCAACTGGCCCGCCTGCTCTGCACTAATTTCAAGGCCCTTATCGTCGGTTACCAGGACGGAGACCGGACCTGCCACTTCCTGCCTCCCCGGCCTCCCCACGTCCACGCTTTTGTCTACCCCTGGTCCCAGGAAGAGGTGACGGCTTTCACCCGTTCTCTGGACTTCCTGCCCCTCCTCCTGGGAACGAGCCTGCCTATCCCCGCCGAAGAGCTGGTAGCCGCCTGCCTGAGAGCGGCCGCCGCGGCGAGGCAAGATGCACGGGCCTTCCTGGTTGGGGCTGGCAAGGAGCTGGCTCTCCTCCTGGCTGCGGAACCCGCCCGGCTCAACACAATACTAAGGAAGATACGCCCTTGAACCAAGACGGACCCATTGATCTTAATGAGACCTTCGGCCCGTCAGCCGGGACCCCAAAGGCCCGGCTGGGGATAGTCGTCTCCGGGTCCCTCAAGGGAGGGATGGAGGTCAAGCTGGACGCCGCCACCCCCGTTGAGGAAATGAAGGTGGGGCGCTACGTGGTCATCGAGGGGCAGAAGCTCCGCTTCTTCGGCATGATCACCGATATCGGGCTGGGATCTCTGGACCAGCGCCTCCCGGCCAACCCGCCCGACACCTCCGACCCCTTTATAGCCGAGGTTGTCTCCGGCACCAGCACTTTTGGGACCCTCCACGTGGTGCCCATGCTCACCCTGGAGAAGGGCGCCGCCGTCCTGCTGGCCGGCCCCCAGCCGGTCAAGACCGTGCCGGCCCACTTCGCCGCCGTCCACCACGCCCAGGAGGAGGACGTAGCCCGGGTCTTCGGGAAGGAGGACGCCAGCCACTACTATATCGGGACACCACTGGATATGGATACCAAGGTCTGCCTGGACCTGCCGCGATTCGTCCAGCGCAGCAACGGAGTCTTCGGTAAGAGCGGCACCGGCAAGACTTTTCTTACCCGGCTCCTCCTGCTGGGAATCCTCCAGAAGGGCGGCGCCGTCAACCTGGTCTTCGACATGCACAACGAGTATGGATGGGAGGGGAGCAGCGAAAGCGGGTACCGGCCAAAGGGCCTAAAGGCGCTCTTCAGCTCGAAGGTGGCCGTGTTCACCCTGGACGAGGCCAGCTCCCGACGCCGGGGCGTCAGCACCGACCACGTGGTCCAGATCGGATACGACCGGCTAGAGCCGGAGGACATTCAGGCCCTCCAGGAACCCCTCGGCCTCTCGGACCGGGGCGTGGACGCTGTCCACACGCTGGCTCACCGAATGGGGGACAAAGCATGGATGGAGGACTTCCTGGAGCTTGACAGCGGGGCGCGGGAGGACCTGGCCAAAGAGCTGAGCATCCACCTGGAGACCATGCGGGCGCTGCGCACCAGTCTCGACCGCTTGAAGAGGCTGGACTTCGTCGTGCCCAAGGCCCAGGAGGACTCCGTGGACTGCGTCGTGCAGTACCTACTAAGGGGGAAGCATGTCGTCCTGGAGTTCGGCAAGTATGACAACCTGCTGGCCTACCTGCTGGTGGCGAACGTCCTGACCCGCCGGATCCATGACCAGTGGGTGAAGAAGGTGGAAGCGGCCACCAGCGACGCCGAGAAGCCCCCGAAGTTGGTCATCACCATCGAGGAAGCCCACAAGTTCCTGAACCCCAAGGTGGCAGGCCTTACGGCCTTTGGGGCCATCGCCCGGGAGATGCGCAAATATAACGTGACCCTCCTCGTTGTGGACCAGCGTCCCAGCGGCATAGCTGAAGAGGTGATGTCCCAGTTAGGCACCCGGATCACCTGCCTGCTGGATAACGATAAGGACATTGATAGCGTCCTCATGGGCGTTTCCGGCAAGACCGAGCTGCGCCAGGTCCTGGCCAA
>JAUYDP010000455.1 GCA_030691805.1 Dehalococcoidia bacterium
ATGCACGCGCAAGAACCCATTTGCTTGGCGCTCACCATCAGTAGATGAGGCCGCGCGCCAAAGAAACCGCAAGAGGGACAACCCCAACCAGTGGGGCGAGGCATGCCTCGCCACTACACATTTTTGGCGCCACGTTGCAAATGCTCTGGGTTTTCCGGGTCTTCGGACCATCGAGCTGGGTTGTTCTCGATATATTGCCGGATGCGGTCTAGCTCCTCTTCGCTACGGATTACGTGTTCGTAGTAGTTCACCTGCCACACCGGCGCCCCGGGCATGCCGCCCGCGGCATTCACCCGCCGGGCCACGGTTGATTTGAACGAACCGACTATTGCGCCCAGGGACTTCGCGGCCACGCCTCCCCTCCTCCCACCCCCGACTGGCGAGGCATGCCTCGCCACTACACTTGCGCCGTCTCCTTCTTCAGTGATAAAAAGGATACCGTGGACATGATTCGGCATGACCACGAAGACATCGGTTTCCACATTCGGGAAATGCGCCGGGATTTCCCACCACACCTCCTCGACTATTAAGCGCATATCCTCGTCAACAAAGATCGTCTTTCTATCATTCGCACAGATAGTCACGAAATAGGCGCCTGATCTCCTGTAGTCAAAGGCCGGCAGCCGCACAGAACGACGAAACTTCGGAAGAAACGAATCAGGATCATTCATATTGGCCCTCCGCCGCCTCGCGGCTCCTGTAGTGGCGAGGCATGCCTCGCCAGTCCGTCCCACAAGCGCACGCGCAAGAACCCATTTGCCCGGCGCTCACCATCAGTAGATGAGGCCGCGGGCCAAAGAAACCGCAAGAGGGACAACCCCAACCAGTGGGGCGAGGCATGCCTCGCCACTACAGATACGTCAGAGTTCCTCGTTCCTCGTTCCCGCGCTAGTGCACCCGCCGGGCGTATCCCTGCCAGTACTTCTCCCTTAGCTCCTCCTTCATGACCTTTCCCATGGGGGTGTGCGGAAGGGAATCCACGAAGGAGACCAGGCGAGGCTTCTTATAGCTGGCCAGGTTTTCCTGGCAGACCTGGATGATGTCTTCCTCAGTGGCCGTATGTGCCGGCTTCAACACCACCAGGGCGGCCACCGCCTCGCCCCACTTGGGGTCTGGTATGCCGATTACGGAACACTCCAGGACGGCTGGATGGCTGTATATGGCCTCTTCAACCTCCCGGGACGAGATGTTTTCCCCGCCACTTATGATGATGTCCTTCTTCCTGTCTACGATATAGATATAGCCGTCCAGGTCGATAGTGCCAAGGTCACCGGTGTGCAGCCAGCCATCTCGCATTGCCTGTTCCGTGTAGCCGGGCTGCCGCCAGTAGCCCTTCATGATATTAGGGCCACTGGCGATGATCTCGCCCACCTGTCCGGGGGCCACGTCCTTATCCTGGTCGTCTACCACCCTCACCCAATCGCTGAGCATCTCCTTACCACACGAACCAAGGTGGTGTCTCTCCGCCTCAGTTCCGTCAAGTATATGCTCTTCCTTGGGCAATCGGGTCAACGCCCCAGACTGTTCGGATAGCCCGTATATCTGGGTAAAGACAGGCCCGAAGGTGCGTATGGCACGCTCCAGAACCGGCACCGGCATAGGGGAAGCGCCGAACATGACCTGCCGTAGGCTGCTCAGGTCACGATGGTCCACATCCGGCTGTTCAAGGAGCGAGATAATCATAGTAGGAACAAAGATCGTAGTGGTGACCCGCTCCGTTTCGATGGCATCCAACACCGCCGGAGGGTCGAAGCGGCTCATTATTACCTGCGTGCAGCCCTGGTAGAGATAGACCAGCATGGACCAGGCAAACCCGATATGGAAGCCAGGGATCACATGCAGGCCGATGTCCTGGCCTGTCACCTGCATCTCAATGACGATATCCAGAATCCCGGCTACCCAGTTGCGGTTCGTCCACATCACGATCTTGGGAATGCCGGTAGTGCCGCTGGTGTGGATGAGACAGGCCAGATCATCTAGCGCGACCTGGACTCGAGGGGCCTGTACTGGAGAGCTAGCTATGAGGGCTTCGTAGTCCTCCATGCCGGCCCCCTTCCCGCCAAAACAGATGACGTTTCTAACGGAGGGCAACTGCGAGCGGATTGCTGCCACCTTTGGGGCAAACTCTCCGTCCACCACCAGGACCACCGGCTCCACGTAGGTTATGACCTTGACCAGCTCCTTTTCCACGAAGCGCCAGTTGATTGGGGCAGTGACCAGCCCGGCCCTGGATGCTGCGCAAAATAGCTCCACATACTCTGTGCAATTTTGGGCCAGGATGGCCAACCTATCGCCCTTTTGCGCTCCCAGGGATAGCAAGCCGTTGGCCAGCCGGTTAGCGCGGTTATTTAGCTGGTCAAAGGTGCAACGCCTCCCTTCAAAGGCAACTGCCGTTTTATCGGGATAGCGCCGGGCATTGCGCGCCAGGATTTCCCCCAGCAGCACCATTAAACGGTCCTACTCCTTATATCCGTATTTGGTCCACTTGCTGAGGACCCTCTCCTGAATCTCCTTAGGCCATGAGACGTCGAAGGATGCCTTCACCGGCGTGTCCTCCGGCTTCCAGTGCTTCGGCCAAGTCGCATCGAACAAGCAATAGGCCCCACGGCCCGTCAGCCGGTCCTCAGGATCGGTAAAGGTGGAGATGTTGGGATAAATCGGCGCGTTGGGCACCTTGTAGACACCACGGTCCGGATGGCAGCGGGTGAACATGCAGTGCAACACCTCGTTCAGGTTGGTTGCGTCCACGTCCTCGTCCACCACTACCACCCAGTACAGAATGGCGCCGGCAGAAGAGGCCCAAATGGCGTGGGCTATCTTCTTGGCGAAGTAGGGGTACGGGGTCGCGGTCTGCACGACTATCATATGGGCCGCGCACTCCGGCGGCAGAGCCACCATCTTCACCGGAAAACCCTTGCTGCGAAGATCGTCCAGGACTTCTCCGGCGACTGTAACGCTCATAGTGGAGTGATCGTCATCCACCGGAACGCCCATGCAGGATACCGGCATGATGGGATCATTGCGATGGGTGATAGCCTTCACCCGATAGACCGGCTTGGGCGACCCGAAGTGGGCCGAACGGTAGCCCGTATACTCCCCAAAGGGTCCCTCGTTCCGCCTCTCGTACGGCATCATCTCCCCCTCGATGACTATCTCCGCCGTCGCAGGCACCTCCAGGTCCACCGTCTCGCACTTGACCAACTGCACCGGCTCGCCCCGCAGTCCTCCTATGACGTCCACCTCGTTTATCCCCAACGGGATAAAGCTCCCAGCTATCAGCGGGCTGACAGGCTCCGTACCGATCACTACGGCAAAGGGCATGGGCTGGTTCCTGGCCTCGTACTTCTGGTAGTACATCATCCCGATATGCTGGGTAGGAGACACCAGCCCCCCCATGCTGCTAGCATCGTGTACCATCAGCCGGTATACCCCCCAGTTGGTCCAACCAGTGTCCGGGTCCCTGGTCACCACCAAGTGCCAGGTGCCTATGTACCTCCCACCATCCCCATCGTGCAGGAACGGCACTGGGAACTTGAGCAGGTCTGCTTTGTCACCAAGAAGTATGTTCTCCTTGCAGGGACCGCTACTCACAATCATGGGCTTGATGGGGGCCTTCTTCCGCCGGATGTACTCCTCGATAAGCTCTCCCACCCCGGCCTCCGGTTTCATCCCCATGGATATGGCGATCCTGGCATACTCTCGCCCCGAACGGCTGAAGCCGGCGGGCGCCCCCAAGATACGGTACCCTTTGGGATACCCCTTGATCTTCTCAAACAGCGGGGCGGGAGCACGCAGGTCATAGGCCCGGCGGATGACCGCCCCTACCTCCAGGTTCCAGTCAACCTCCTCCTCGATGCGCTGAAGCTCCCCCTCTTGCTCCAGCTTGGTTAGGTATTCCCTCAAGTCCTTAAAGGCCATTTCGTCCTCCTGGTTTTTATTGATTTGCCCTATGATGGTCAGACTAGGCGATGCGATTATACTCCAAGCGCCGGTTAAAAAGGAAGGTTTACCAGGCACTTCGAATTTCGCTTGACAAGGCCAAGCCATATCCCTAGAATGACGGCGTAATACACACCATCAGACCCAACTGGTCCCGGCCCGGCATTTCCCAGCCCTGCCCGCGTTTCCACCACAAGAAACCGTAGGGACAAGCATCCGGGTTGGGCCTAGCCTATAGTTTTTGGAGGATACTATGGCCAAGCAGATATATGACGTAGCGGTAATCGGATCGGGTATCGGTGGCCTCAGCGCCGCCGCCCGTCTGGCCCACAGCGGCTACAAGGTGTTAGTAACCGAGCGATTCCGCCTTTTGGGGGGGCGGTGTTCCACCATAAACCTGGACGGCTACCTGATCAGCACGGGAGCCATTGGCATAGAGAAGAGCGGCCCCCTGGAACAGACTTTCATTGACGTCGGGGCGCCCTTCGCGGTAAAGAGGCCTGACCCCCAGCTCGCCTATTACGTTGGCGGTAAAACCTATACTATGCCCCCTAGAGGGGGGCTGCGCTGGCTCCTGCACCATGTCGCCAAGGATGAACGGGATGCCGAGCGGGTAATGAACATCTTGAAACGGGGTATGATGTGGGAAGAGCCACCCATGACCATATCCTGCCGGGAATGGCTCAGCCAGTATACCAGCGACGAGAACATCCACGGAGTCATGCAGGGCGTGATCGCGGCCATGCTGGTAATCAATAGCTGGGAGGCGCCGGCCGGGGCCTTCATCCAATTCCTCAAGACCGGGGGCTACCGTGACTTCGGCATAGTTGAGGGCGGCAATATCAACATGATCGAAAGCCTGGCTAATGTGGTCAGGAAGAATGGCGGGACCGTCTGGTCCAACGCCACGGTCAAACGTATACTGGTGGACAGATGGGCTGCCAGAGGCCTGGTGATAGAGAGGCCCGACGGCGAGGTGGAGGTAGGGGCAAAGGTCATTGTCAGCAATGCCGGCCCCAAGAATACTATTGAACTGGTAGGACGGGAGAACCTCGAGCGGGGTTATCTCATGGAGGTGGACACGAAGATCCGGCCCGGCCCGGTGGTGGCCCTTTTCATAGCCAGCGACCGTCCCCTTATTCAACATCCCGGGGCGTTAATCACCGTTAACACCCGGCGGGTCTGCCTCATGTTCCAGACCACGCTCACCTGCCCCGAGCTGGCCCCCAAAGGCATGCACTATCTGGAGTCCTTTGGCGCCTTTCGAGATTCCCTGGGACCGATAGACCTCAAGAAAGAGATAGAGCTAAATATCCAGGACGTGCGGGAGATAACTGACGGCTTCGACAAGCACGCCAGAATCCTGGCGGCGGAGTGTTTCCACGGCGGCTGGCCCGCCTTCCACACCTGGCCCGGCTACGACGTAGCCCAGAAGACCCCCATCGAAAACCTGTACAACGTCGGTGACGGCGTGAAGCTACCCGGCTGGTACTCCGGCACCCCGGCCGCCGCCGAGACCGCCCGTGTGGTGGTAGACGACATAATGAACCGGCACAAGCCGGGGGCAGGGTAGAGTATAGCTATCAGCTATCAGCCGTCAGCTATCAGCTATCGGCGTTCAGGGGAAGAGGAGCTTCCCGGCGTTTCTAGCGGCACCTTCGCTGCGGGTATGCCGGGTATACTATGAAGAATGAGCGGTCAATGGCGGAGGCATCATGAGCGGGACAAAAGAAGCCTCGGCGATCAAGGTCAAAGTTGGAGTTTCCCTGGGAGACCTGGTGAGTGCTCTGCGAAAGCTGAGCGAAGAGGACAGGGAATTCTTCATTGAAAACCTGCTGGCCGCCACGAGCCCGGCCTATTTGCGGAGTATACAGGAGGCCAGAGAGGACTATCGGCAAGGGCGAACCGTACCCTGGGAGGAGGCGTTCCAGGAAGCCGCTAGCCCTGAATGACTTACGAGCTCGTCATCACCAGACGAGCGGCGAAGGATATCGCCAGATTGGACCCGGTAGCTAAGCAACGGGTCAACGAGGCTCCAGGAACACCTGAAGGACCCCTTGAGCCACGGCCGGAAGTTGTCAGAGCTTTCCGTCGGAACGTAGCATTTCAGGATCGGCGATTACCGGGTCTTCTTCGACAAGGTAGCGCCACGAGATTGCATGGGGGTGAGCGACCGTGCCGATCATAAACCGCCAGGACGCCGCCGAAGTCGAGCACTACATTGCTCGTTTCTTCGCCGCATCGAGCGCTGAGCGAGTCCAGGCGCTACGCAGGCTTTTTGTAGAGAAGCTGGACTTCGCGGGCGCCACCGGCGCCGTCAGCCTGGCCAACGCCCCCAAGACCGTTGCACTTCCAGCCTCTGCCGAGCGTATCGCGGCCATGGAAGGGCTGCACGTCGTGTACGTCCCTCTGGGCGGCGACG
>JAUYDP010000151.1 GCA_030691805.1 Dehalococcoidia bacterium
AACGTGCCTAGCAGCCCGTTCTGTAGTGTAGGGGCTTGTCCCCTACTGGGGTGGGGAGCGGGGGACAAGCCCCCGCACTACATTTTCGCTCCCTATGCCTCGCACGGAATTTTTTATCGGACAGCATTGGGGACGACCCCGGCTACGGAGTTGGATGATGTTCAACGGTCTCTAATCACGGGTTGACCTGAAGTAACTCATGGGGTATAATTTTTGCCTGGACCCACGAAGCGGCAGTCCCGTCTTAATTTTGTAAGAACACGGTACCGGCGGGATAACCTAAACGGCTGGGGGCCGATTTCTGAAACATTCTTCTGTGTTAAGGCGTATAATAGTGGGTAAATTGTAGCTAGAGACGTCTTGCCCTGGAACCAGTAGGAGGTGGAGACAACATGCCCGCAGGTATTGCAGTAAGGACTATAACCCTGCTATTCCTAATCGCAACATTGGTGGTAATACCCGTCAGCGCCGTGACGCCCATGACGGCCACGGCCGCTCCCGATTTCGAGCTGGCGATAGAATACCCCAGCATATCCGTGGAGCCAGGCAAGACAGTAAGCCTTTTATTGCGCCTGGTAAACCGGGCGAAGTCGGGGCGGCAGGTTGACCTGGCGGTAACCAAGAGCCCCGCAGGTTGGCAATCCGCCATCAAAGATACCGGCCGGGGCTTCGGCGTGCGTAGCATTTACGTAGGGCCGGAAGAGACCAAGTCCGTCAACTTCGAGGCTGTGCCTCCGGACGAAGTCAAGCCGGGCAACTACTCCTTTACCATAAAGGCGGATTCCAAAGACGGCATTAATGAAACTCTAGACGTCAGCGTTTCGGTGGTCGAGAAGGTGGTAAGCGGGACCAAGGTAGTATCTCAATATCCGGTGCTGAGAGGCCCAACAGGGAGCAAGTTCGAGTTCAAGGTAGACCTGGTCAACGGCACGGGGGAGGAGCAGTCCTATAACCTCTCGGCCAACGCCCCTCAGGGATGGGAAGTGTCTTTCCAGCCGGCCTATGAGAGCAAGCAGATTTCCACAATACGCATGAAGTCCGGCGAGACCGGAGGCCTTAATATCCAGGTGAGCTCACCGAAGCAGGAGATGGCCGGGGAATACCCCATAGACATCCAGGTCTCGGCCGGCACGGAAAAGATCAGCGGGCGCCTGAGGGTTGTGCTGACTGGCACTTACGATATGGCCATGGCTACCAACTCCGGTCGCTTGAACGTGAACGCCACTGCCGGAAGTGAGGCGCCGCTTTCCATACTGATCGGCAATCAAGGATCGGCCGATCTGACCAACATCAGCCTGTCCTCTAGTAAGCCCAGCGGTTGGGAGGTTACCTTCGACCAGAAGACGGTAAACAGCCTGGCGCCGGGGGCAACCCGAGAGATTAACGTTAGCATCAAGCCGGACGGAAAGGCCATCGCGGGCGACTATCTTATTACTATTAGCGCCTCCAACCCCCAGGTCTCCAAGCAATTGGACATTAGGGTGACGGTAGAAACGCCGACCATCTGGGGATGGGTAGGAATAGCCATCGTGGTCCTGGTCCTGGCCGGCCTGTACGGAATCTTCCATTCCTTCAGCAGGAGGTAGGCCAATGGGCGGGGAAGCGACCGCTATCATAGAGATGGCCGGCCTGACAAAGAAATATGGGGACTTCACCGCAGTTGACCATCTGGACCTCCAGATAATGGAAGGCGAGGTGTTCGGCCTTCTTGGCCCCAACGGCGCGGGAAAGACGACCACCATCCTGATGATGCTGGGGCTTACCGAGCCGACCGCGGGCCGAGTGCGGGTAGCCGGCTACGACTCAACGCGCAAGCCCCTGGATGTTAAGAGGATCGTTGGGTATCTTCCGGATAACGTAGGCTTTTACGATGACCTGACGGCGCGGGAGAACTTGCGCTACACAGCCTCCTTAAACGGTCTTCCGAGCGCTGAGTCCCGCAGGCGCATACCGGATCTCCTGGAAAAGGTCGGCCTGGCAGAGGCAGCAAACCAGAAGGTTGGCAGCTTCTCTAGAGGGATGCGTCAGAGGCTAGGCATTGCCGATGCTCTGGTTAAAGGCCCCAAGCTGGTCGTTCTTGACGAGCCTACCCTGGGCATAGACCCTGAGGGCGTTAGACACGTGCTCGAGCTGATCTCTACGATGAGCCACTCCGAAGGGATCACTGTATTGATCTCCTCCCACCTATTGCACCAGGTGCAGCAGACCTGCGACCGGGTGGGCATTTTCGTCAAAGGCCGGCTGGTGGCCGTAGGGCCTATCCAGACCCTTAGCCAGCAACTTATGGATAGTGACAGCAAGGTTCTTGAGTTGCAGGCCGAACCGCTTACCACCGAACTTAAGGACGATATCAGACAAATAAAGGGGGTGGACGGCATGCAGGAATCGGGCGGGATGCTCCTTATAACCTGTCAGGAAGATGTGAGAAGGCAGATAGCCGACCGGGTTATGAAGGCCGGCGCCGCGCTTCAACACTTCCGAATGAGGGGGTTTAGCCTGGAGGACATATACATGAAGTATTTCCGGGAGGCATAAGCGATGTCCGGCCTGATACCCGTTTTACGGAAGGAACTGGCCGACCATTTTAGTGGCCGGCGGTTCATGATACTCTTCGCTCTGATCTGTGTGGCCGGCCTTTCCGCGACCTATGTGGCGGCCCAGTCCATCCGAGGCGATATCAGCGGCGACCGCGAATCGGGTTTCGTCTTCCTGAAGCTCTTCACCGCTTCCAATGGCGTGCTGCCGCCCTTCGTCTCCTTTATCAGCTTCCTGGGTCCACTTATCGGCCTGGCCCTGGGGTTCGACGCCATAAACAGTGAGCAGTCTAGGGGCACATTGAGCCGGGTACTGTCACAGCCCATCTACCGGGACGCCGTGATAAACGGCAAATTCCTGGCCGCTGTCATCACCATCGGGTTGATGCTCCTGAGCATCGGGCTGCTCTTAGGAGGATTGGGCCTAAGAATGATCGGAGTCCCGCCTACCCTGGAAGAGGTCCTCAGGCTGATCTCGTTCATGGCCCTGAGCGTGGTCTACGTGGCGTTCTGGATGAGCCTATCGGTATTATTCTCAATAGTCTTCAAGCAGACGGCGACATCGGCGCTGGCAGGCATGGCCATCTGGATATTCGCCACATTCTTCTTTCCAATGCTGGCCGGCGTGGCCGCTGATGGGCTGGTCCCTACTAACCAGGATACCCCGGTAGAAGTCATATTGCAGCACGAGCAACTACGCCAGATGTTATCTCGCATGTCTCCGTCTACCCTTTACCAAGAGGCCACTGTCGCAATACTAACCCCGGGGATCCGCACCCTTGGCCCCATAATGCTGGAACAGACCAGGGGTATGTTGCCTAACCCGCTGTCCTGGAGTCAGAGCATGCTCGTGGCGTGGCCGCATGTCATAGGGCTGGTTGCACTGACGCTCATCTGCTTCGCCATCTCTTACGTGAAGTTCATGCGGCAGGAGATCCGGGCGACGTAAGCGTGATTACGTGATTGCGTTATTGGGGCATTAGGTAATCACCTAATTACGAGCTTAACTTCCCCTCCCGAAACGCCTGCAAGTACCCCCTACACCATTTGTCCCGGCCGGCCAGGGCCTGCGTAGCGAGCACCGTCGCCATCAGGGAGCTATCCCGAACATCCAGTATTGCCCCATCCAGGCCCAGGGCTACCGCCATGGATAGGAACGTCCTGTTGAGAATGCGCCGTTGGGGCATCCCAAACCCCACGTTGCTGAGACCTGCTATGACCTTGACTCCCGGTAGCTCCTGCTTGAAAAGCTGGATAGTCTTGAGCGCTATCGCTCCACCCTGCCAGTCGGTGGCAATGGTCAGGACCAGCGGGTCTAGATAAATATCATCCAGAGGCTTCCCTGCCTGGACCAGCTCATCAACCAGTCCACGGGCGACCTCCAGGCGGTGAGTGGGGGTTTTGGGTATTCCATCCTCCGTCAGGCAAAGGGCAACCACACCGCAATCGTGGGCGGCCACCACCGGCAACAGCCTCGATTTCTTTCTAGACTCCGCAGTGATGGAGTTGACCAGGGGCCGTCCGCGGTGAAGGGCCAGTGCAGCTTCAATAGCCTGCGGGTCGGAGCTATCTATCATCAGCGGCAATTCCACCTCTCCTTGAACCTGCTTGATAAGCCAGGTGAGGTCAGCCACTTCGTCCCTCCCCCCCAAACCAGCATTGACATCCAGCATCTGAGCACCGCGCTCCTTCTGCTCCCTGGCCAGACGCAGGATGACCGCCTCATCCCTTCCGGCGATAGCCTGGCCCACTTTTTCGATCGGGCCGTTGATAGACTCCCCCACTATTAACATCACAACTCCTTCCCCGGCAGAGATAGATTACTTGTTTTGCGCGTTCTGATGCATCGGCAGCCCAATTCGCTCATTCCTCAAAGGATAATAACCTTGCTAGCCTACAAGGTCAATTCTGACGGACGATGATCGCGACTACGCCCATATTGGATGCCGTGTCAACACTTTTGGGTTAGTGGTATGATGAAGGGGCCAACACAAAAGCATCTGAGGAGCAGGCATTGGACAAGAAAGTTATTATGTACACCACCACCTGGTGCGCGGACTGCCGGGCCGCCAAGCGCTTCCTGGACAAGCGCGGCATTCTGTACCAGGAGATAGATGTAGAACAAACTCCTGGTGCCGCCGAGAAGCTAATCGAGTGGAGCGGCGGCTACCGCACCGTGCCCACTTTCGATATAGACGGCGCTATCGTCGTTGACTTCGATCGAGCTAAGCTCGATCAGCTCCTGCGTAGCGAAATGTAGCCTCCCGGACGGCCCTATCCACAGATTTCGCAGATTTCACAGATACTAATTTTCTGAGCATAGGCAATTTGCGCACGTTGATTGCCGTCGCTTACGCATAAGGTACGGGGTTAGCAACCCCGCCTCAAGCACTATGTTTGCCTAGACTGCGGCCGAAAACTAGCGGCATTCTTCCCCCCGCGCTCTAAAGCTGTGGAATCTGCGTAATCTGCGGATTGGGCCTTTCTACGGCGTCTTCATGTATATGATTTGACCGTACATGGCCTTGCTGGCTTCGCTGCAAAGGAAGATGACCGCCCCTACCACGTCCTCGGGCTGTCCTAGACGCTTTTCCGGCTGGATGCCCGCCCGGGCCTCCAACTCCTTCTCTGTGTGAATCGCTCGGACCAGAGGCGTATCCGTTATGCCCGGGCCAACGGCGTTGACATTGATACCATACTCCGCCCATTCCATGCCCAAAGTGCGTGTGAAACCGTTAATACCACCTTTTGATGAGGCGTAATGGGCACTCCATTTCATCCCTGAAATACCTCGGCCCGACGATATATTGACGATCTTGCCTCCACCCGCAGACTTCATGACCTTGGCCGCAGCTTTAGAGCAGAGGAACACACTCCGCAGGTTTGTGCCAAGCACCCGGTCCCACTCGTCCGCACCCATTTCCAGGACCGGCGTGCGAGGACAGATGCCGGCGTTGTTCACCAGGATGTTTAGCCCCCCGAAATGGCGCACGGTCTCGTCTACCATACGGACAACGTCCTCTTCTTTCGATACGTCGGCCTGAAGGGCTATGGCTGGAGACCCAAGCCGGGCGGCCGTCTCCTGCGCCGCCGCCAAGTTCAGGTCACTCACAGCCACTTTGGCCCCTTCACGCGCCAGACCCAGGCAAATAGCCCGTCCGATGGCGCCACCACCGCCAGTAACGATAGCTACCCTGCCATCCAGTTGCATCGCTTCCTCCTTTCGCCTTTTCACCCCAGAGACGCAGAGACCACAGAGATCGTAAACTGAATCCAAGGTGAGATCTACCTGGTCCCGAATATAGAGTCTGCGGGGTTTCACCTTGGCTTTGCTATAGTGCATGGCCACAGTGAAGATGAGCAATGTCATTCTGAGCCGGAGCGGAGTTGCATCCCAAATTACCCGAGCCGCCCAGCAGCGGAGGCGAAGAATCTCTTTGCTCCGAATGGCGCGTGGACCCGTGGAGACACCGAGATTCTTCGCTATCGCTCAGAATGACATCTTGCAAAACCACCATAGCCGGACCCTAGATAATCCTCCGCGATCTCTGCGTCTCTGCGGTAAAAACCCCAGGGCAGTTCACAATTCTACCCTACAGGTCTCTTGTCCACCACTCTCTTCGCCTTGAATTCGGTCTTAGGAAGGGTGCCGTACGGCTTAAGGTCCACTTCCGGCCGTATCTCGACCTTGGTCCGCACCTCGGTCTGGATGCGCTTTGCCAGGGCCGCGTAGTCCTTCTCCGGCACTTCAGGCCTGGGCTCAGCCACGATGGTCAGCACGTCGAGCATCTTCTCCTGGGTCAAGATGATTTGGAATTCGTCTCCGACCTCTGGGAAGCCCCGCACGACTTCCTCGATGGCGCTGGGGAAGAGGGTAACGCCCCGTATGTTCAGCATGTCATCAGCGCGGCCGTAGAAGCCGCCCACGGCCCTGGCGTTAGTCCGGCCACAGGGACAGGGATCATAAGTCAATACCGTATAGTCCCCGATAAGGAAGCGCAGCAGGGGCGCCGCCTCGGAGTAGAGGTTAGTGACTACAGAGAGCCCCCGCTGACCTGGTGGGACCGGCTCCATGGTCTGGGGGTCCACCGCCTCCCAGATCTGCCCATCCTCCATCAGGTGGTCGCAGACGGGGCCATCCTTCTTAGTCACCTGGTACTTGCAGGTGAAACCCCCGACGCCGGGGGAGGCTTCAGTGCAGCCGTAGAACTCATGAAGCTCAGCGTTCCAGAGGGCCTCCGTCCGGCGCTTGGTAGAGGCGATGGTCGCCCCGGGCTCTCCGCCCGTCAGAATGGCGCGGATGGAGCTCTTG
>JAUYDP010000164.1 GCA_030691805.1 Dehalococcoidia bacterium
TGCGGCTGGCTTCGTCGGGTTGTATGGCCCTGGGGGTCCCTATCTGGAGGGCATCGAAAAGCTTCTTGGCGTTCTCCTCGAAATGAATGGAAGCGGCGAGTACCGCCTCGATGCTGTTGGTCACTACCACTGAGCCGTGGCCCCTCAAGAGCACAGCACGACCCTGGCCCATCGCCTGGGCTACGGCATCTCTTTGTTCGTCCGTTTGGATTAGGGCTGCATCGTCGTAGACGGGCACCTCTGGGGCGAAAATGGAGGCGGTGGTGTAAACAGGTACTAGAATCCTCTTAGAGTCTACCTGCCTCTCCTCTTAGTACACCAGAGGGGTCTATCTCCGTTCGAAGCAGGTGGAATTCATCATCCGAAGGAGGGATGGTGGTTGGGACCTCGTCCGGTATGATCAACTCGAAGCCCGTGTTGTCCACTATCTCCTTCAGCGAAGAGGACTCATGAACCGACTTTACCCGCATCATCTTGCTTTCAGGATGGAAATCGAACACTCCCAGCGGCGACGCACAGAGGCGCGGCCCCTCGGTGTTGATCCCGGCCCGTTTCCGGCTGTCCCAGCCATCGATGTGTCCGACGGCGGAGATGAAGTCTACTCGCTCCACAAAGGTGCGCTTGTTGTGGCGTATGGGGAAGAGGTACGTGCGCTGTGTTTGCACTGACATGGAGACATTGACCATGCCAGGTCCCCGCAGTGTAGGGTGCTTGATGTCACCGATTATATGGTTGTTACAGTTGCCGAACTTGTCTATCTGAAGCCCGTGATAGAAGAAACACGACAGGGCACCCTCCCTCTCCGATAGCTCAAATACCTCGTAGCCGTCGAACATGGCGTCAGCCTCATCGCTATAGACCACCGAAGTGTGGCCACTGAAATGGAGCGCTGTGAGTTTGGGGTTGGCGAACTGCCCGGTTGTCAGGAGCGTCATGTCAGGAGCGTACAGACGCTTCGCCAGCATAGCGGCCGCGAATGGAATATCGTGCCGGGCGCCACCCACAATAACTACGTCCTCATCGCGCAGATCACGGGCCAGCACCACCACCATCTGCTCTGGCCAGGTGTATCTCAAATTGCTATCCATCGATCCACTTCCTCTTGAGCTCTTCCATTCTCTTCATGCCACCAACGCGGTCGATATAGTCGTAAATATCTTTCGGTTCGTAGCAATACTTTTGCAGATATTCAGCAAAGGGTTGCGGGTTGGCCCCGGACAGGCTCGCCCGTCCCCGCTCGATGTAGTCCTTGAGGTGTTCCTCGTCATGGCCATAGAGGCCGGTTGAGAGGCACGGGTGGGCGCCGTAGGGGACGTGAATGACCATGCTGACCAGGAACCCGGGTATCATGGTCTTCTCCGGCTGGCTACGTACCTTCTTGTTGCTGATCAGCTCGTCAACGGTAATAATGACCTTCTTGCCAATCTTGGCCATGATCCTCTCGAAGAAGATGCTATTATAATACCGGATGTTGCCATACTCATCCCCTTGAGGGGCATGGAGTATGACCACATCCGGTTGCAACGCCTTGGCCGCATACAGTCGATCGCCAAAAGGCCCGGTATACTCCACCGCAAGTGTGGTGTACTTGGCCACATCGCTGCCTTTGATAGAGACGATGGGGTGATAGGGTATTCCCTCGGCCGTCGCCATGTATCCCCCGACGATTGTCGCCTCGTCTCCTATGACCACCTCGACGCTCCCCGTCGTCGCCGCCTTACGGAAGTTGGGAGCAAACCCCAGGTACTCGAAGCCACAGTTGCCGGCTATGACCTTCTTGACCATACCGGCTCCGATAGGCAAGTCGAATTCATAGCTTGCGTAAGGGGATCCGGAAATGGTCAGGTCCTTGAAGCCCTTCTTTACCATCTCTCGGACGAAATAGCTGGGCTTGTTGAAAAAGACATGCCCACCGAAGGCGATATACATGCCGTCGGATATGAGTTTTAGGCCGCTCTCCACGTCGCCCAGCTTTGACTTTCTTTTGTACTCATCCACTTTACACTTCTCCTAATGGTCTTACTTGTAATGTGCTATCTCTTACGAAAATGAATCCACGGGCTATCGTGGCAGCACATTTTCATCCTCCATGGTCGGCCGATGGGCTCATGGAGCGCCCAGAATCAAATGATCCTGAAGCTGTCCTCTGCTCCTCCGCCAGTTTTTGCGCAATAGCTTCCCGCAAGACGCTCCTGCGCAGTTTACCGCTGGCGGTCATGGGGAGGCCTTCCACCACTTCCAGCCGCTCCGGAAGCTTGAAGGTAGCCAGACCGCGGCCCCGCAGGAAGGATACCAGGTTGGCCAGCGTAATGTCTACTCCGCCCTTGGGCACGACGTAGGTACAGGCCCGTTCTCCCAGACGCCGGTCAGGCATTGCCACTACTGCTACGGCCGCCACCCCGGGGTGGGCGAGAATCGCTTCTTCCACCTCCAGCGGGCTTATCTTTTCTCCGCCCCGGTTAATGATCTCCTTCTTTCTTCCCACGATTCGCCAGTTGCCATCTTGGCCCAGGTAAGCCATGTCACCTGTCAGGCAAAAGCCATCGTGATTGAAGACCGCCGCGGTTCGCTCAGGGTCCTTGAAATACCCGGCGAAGACGGTCGGCCCTCGAATAGCCAGCTCGCCAATCTCTCCCTGGGGAACTTCTGTGATTCTATCGTCCGCCAGGACCCGGAATTCTACTGCGGGGTGCGCCGGGCGGCCCACGGTTGTCTCGATGACCTCCGGCGGATCGTCGAGCCGGGCCATAAGGGAGCCTCCCTCGGTGGACCCCCATAAAGCGATTAAGTCGCAGCCGAGTTGGGCTTTAAGCTGTCGCTTGATCTCCGAGGCGGCGGCAGCTCCTCCGGTGACGAAGGCCCGCACCGAACCTAAGTCGTAGCGAGAGAGGTCCAGGGTCAGGATAGAGGCCACCTGCGGAGGCACAGCCAGGACCACGTTGGCCCGCTCCCGCACTGCCAGAGCCATGGCATCTTCCGGCACGAAGCGGTCCATCAAAAGCAGAGTAGCTCCGTGGTGAAAGGAGGCGGCCATGGCTGCCATCACCATGGCGAAGCCGTGGTAAAGGGGAGCCAGGTTCAGCACCACATCGTCAGCGGTAATACCCAGGAGTTCGGTCCGCCAATAGCTTAATAGCAGCATATTGTGAGTCCACAGGGGCGCTTTGGGCGCCGCTTCCGTCCCGGAACTGTAATTGAGGACTGCAAAGTCGTTTGGGCCAGGGCGGAAAGCGTCCAGGTACTCCGCCGGGTAGCGTTCTTCTAGAGGTGTTTCCAGCATTTGGGTGAGAGAAACGGAGTCTGGAGGCGCATCCCGATCCATGACCAGCACATGACGCAAGGCCGGCAGCCGGGGCCGGACCCCAGCCATCATCTCCTCATAGTCGAACCCCTCGAACCGTCCGGGGATAATAGCCGCCACGGCGTCCGAATGGTTCAGGATATATTCCATCTCGGCGGCACGGTAGTAGTGCACGGCAGGAGCCAGGACTGCTCCAATTCGGGAGAGGGCCAGGATTACTGCAAGGGC
>JAUYDP010000176.1 GCA_030691805.1 Dehalococcoidia bacterium
CCGGAGGCAACGGCCCTCTCCACTTCGGCTTCGTTATGGACCTCCACCAGGCACCTCATGCCCAAATCGTAGCTAAGGGCTAGAAGCTCCGACAGCTTCAGGTCGTCCAGGATGGCAACAATCAGGAGTATGGCGTCGGCCCCAAAGGCCCGGGCCTGGTAGACCTGGTAGGAGTCAATGATGAAGTCCTTACGCAGCAGCGGCACCATTCTTCCCTTAAGCCCCTTGCGGGCGTCCACCAGGTCCTCCAGGCTTCCCCCAAAGTGCCTTGGCTCGGTCACCACCGAGATGGCCGAAGCCCCGTTCTCGGCGTAGGTCCAGGCCAAAGAGGCGGGGTCCAGGTCAGCTCGCAGAGTCCCCATGGATGGAGATGCCCTCTTGATCTCCGCGATGAGGCGTATCCGGAACCACCGGAGCACCTGGGCCAGGCTGAGCGCGGCCTCCCGGTCGAAGGCGCGGGCTTTCATTTCCTCCAGCGGGACCGCTGACCTGGCTGCCTCGACCTCCTCTAAAGTAGAAACTACGATTCGCTCTAGGAACCCCCCGCTCACGACCCGGCCTCCAGGCGCCGGCAGAAAGCGACAAGCTCCTCCAGCTTGGCCATAGCGGCGCCCCGGTCCAGTGAAGCGCCCGCCAGGTTATACCCCTCCTGCAAGTCTCCGGCCCGGTTCCCCGCAACCAGGGCGGCGGCGGAGTTGAGCAGGACGATCTCCCGACGGGGTCCGTGCTCTCCTTCCAGCACAGCTTGCAACATCTCCGCGTTCTCCTGAGCAGTGCCGCCGCGAACCGCCTCCAGGGGAGTCCGCGGGATGCCCAGTTCCTCGGGCGTCACAAAGTAGGTGCGGAAGGAGCCACGGTTTACCTCGCAAACCGTGGTCCTCTCGCCGATAGACATCTCGTCCAGTCCGTCATCGCCATGCACCACCAGGGCGTGCTCGCAGCCCAGCAACTGGAGCGCATGGGCCAGCTTGTAGGTGAGGGAGGGGTTGGCCACCCCAATCACCTGGCAACGGGCACCGGCGGGGTTGGTGAGCGGACCGAGGATGTTGAACACGGTCCAGATGCCCACCTCCCGCCGGGGGGCAGCGGCAAACTTCATGGCCGGATGGAACTGGGGCGCAAAGAGGAAGCCGATGCCCACCTCCCGCAGGCAGCGGGCTATCTGGCGTGCGTCCAGGTCTATCTTCACTCCCAGGCGTTCCAGCACGTCGGCGCTGCCGCACTGGCTAGAGATGGCCCGGTTGCCGTGCTTGGCCACCGGCAGCCCGGCCCCCGCCACGACGAAGGCCGCCGTGGTAGAGATGTTGAAGGTGCCCCGGGCGTCCCCGCCGGTGCCGCAGGTGTCCACCAGCGGCCCCTTGACCCGCACCGGCGTGGCCTTCTCCCTCATGCCCCGGGCCAGCCCGGCTATCTCCTCCACCGTCTCCCCCTTCATGCGAAGGGCAGTCACGAAGGCCCCGAACTGGGCGGGGGTAGCCTCCCCGCTCATGATCTCGTCCATGACCTGGGCCGACTGCTCCATGCTCAGGGACTTGCCCGAGACTACTTGGGATATGGCTTCACGAATCATGGTTGCCTCACGCCCTACTAACCTTTAACGGCCCCAGCTTGGCCCGACTATTCTCAAAGTCATAAACGAGATCGCGCTGAGACTTCCACTTATTCCCGTAAACGTCTGCGTAGGTAGCTACAAGGCTGCTTATTGCGCTGGCGCCTTTGCCTTCGCTGCCCTCTGTTTCTAGTAGGAAGTGAATTGGAGCTGAAGTTGACGGCCTCAAAGCGCCCACATATGCAGTATTGAATATTTGGAATGGGTGCAGGATTGAGACCTCCATGTCCAGCGCGGGCCCCACACCAAGATTTGAAATGACACACTCGAAGTCATTCGATAATATCTCTTCTCGTGCAGATACTGCATGTCGTATTAGCTGCAAACCATTCCTGGGCAAGGGTAGGTCTAGGTCGACTATAGGGCGAAGCAGCGCTCCGGCCATCTTGACGCTGGCGTCCGCCTGCCTCTTGGCCGCTTCCACCGCTTGCTTGGTTTGCCAGGCGTAATACCCAGTGACGCATATCAGCGCTACCGTCGCAATGGCCTGCACCACGCCTACGTTGATGTTAAGCCAGCCGAAGGCGATGTCTTTGTACAGACCAAGCCTGTCCCACAAGAGAATCCATATCAACAACACAACCCACATCCCTCATCCCCCTGACCCCCTTCTCCCAGGGGGAGAAGGGGGAATCGGAATCTAGGGCGGAGCCCTAAGACCCTCCCTGAAGGGGGCTCTGCCCCCTTCACAACTACCCCCAGCGTCAACCGTAGCCCAGGTTGTCCCAACCTGTGCAGTGAGGGGCGGACAGGGCCGTCCGCCCCTACGGTATCCCGACCTACACCCCGCCGTAGGGGCCGACCGCCGTGTCGGCCCGATTGTGTTTCCCGCGACATAGCGCTGGGGCTTGTCCCCAGCCCCGACCGGCGTCGGTGGACAACCCATCACCTACATGCTTCGTGACCACCAATCCAAAGACGTGGGCCAGGCCATACCCCGGGTTGCGGTGACCTGGGCTATGGCCTGGCCGGCCGCGGGTGGCGCCCAGCCGGCCTATACCTTAACTACGAGTCTTTAGCCCCGCATTCCGAATCTCCTCTAGAACCGCGCCGATAGAGATGAGAAAACCTGCGTTGGCCGCCAGCAAGAGGGCCACCGAGGTCGCCCGGATGACCCGGACCCCTGTCATCCCGGTGATTATGGCCAGAATCAGCGCAATCAGGCCCAGGACCGCCGCCACCCAAAAGACCCACATCCGCCAGCTCTTTCCTTCCATACCGTTACCTCCTTCTTTCTGAGTTTGGCCGGGCGCCACCCATTAGCTGTAGCTTACAGCATGGCCAAGAAATTCCTCAACAGCTCCTTCCCAGACCTGGTCATGATGGACTCCGGATGGTACTGGACCCCCT
>JAUYDP010000197.1 GCA_030691805.1 Dehalococcoidia bacterium
AAGTTAGCTGACGGGTTCGGGCTGAAAGAACTACCCTACTCCAGCCTACGCCGGAGATTCACCCCTTGTGTGGTTCCTCCGTTTCCCTGTCGGGAACTCGGCCTATTTAATTGTCAGTGGCCTGCTATTCCCCCTTTGCCACACCCTTTATTATACGATATGCTAGCACCTGAAGCGGCTATTGTCAAACGGCCCGTAGTTACTTCCCTGGCCTTCGGCTGGTCAATCCTGAACCCGTTGCCCGCTAACCAGCCGCACATACGGCCTCTGCACTCCCCGGTTCTGCTGGGCCAGGGTCATCCCGTCACCACTGTCATGTTCCAGCAGATAGTTACCTTGGATAGCGTCGAAATTGCATTTGCGTTGCATCACCGCTGCAAAACGAACGCAAGTATAAATTTCAATTGACAACAGTTGTGTAAGAGCCTATAGTGGTATTGCAAAAGGCCTCTTGTTGCGTCCCCGGTAATCTACACTTACGGCAGGCCCCTTTGGTGGCAGAGTAGGATGAGGAGGAGAGTACTGTGAGAATTGCTCAATTAGCTCCATTGTGGGAGAGGGTGCCTCCCCCTGCATACGGTGGAACGGAATTAGTGGTTTCACTTCTGGCGGACGAATTGGCCCGCCGCGGGCATCAGGTAGTTGTCTACGCCTCTGGCGATTCGGAGACCCTGGCTGAGCTGCGCTCGGTCTACCCCCGCAGCCTTCGCATGGCTGAAGTGGAAGGCGTTATCGGTAGCCCCGCGGGATACGAATGGGTACATGTGGCCAACGCTCTCAAAGACCACGCCCAGTTCGACATAATCCACAACCACTTTGGTTTGCTGCCCATGGCCATGAGCAATGTGGTTCCAACCCCTATGCTCAGCACGCTCCACTGTCCTTTCACACCTGACGCCCAGTTCGTGTGGGACAGCTACCCGTGGTTCTACAACACCATAAGCTGCGCGTCCAAGAACGGCTCCCCGGATAGGAACTACCTGGGCGTAGTTTATAACGCCATAGACGTTGCGAGCTTTCCCTACGATGAGAATAAAGAAGATTACCTCTTGTTCCTGAGCCGCATATGCCCGGAGAAGGGACCCGTCCAGGCCATTGAGGTAGCCAAGCGGCTCGGGAAGAAACTGATCATAGCTGGAAAAGTGGACAAGGTGGACAAGGAATACTACCATAAGGTGGTGGAGCCGCTCATCGACGGCAAGCTCATCCACTTTTTCGGAGAGGCCAACGGCGAGCAGAAGAGAGAGCTCTATCGCAAAGCGATGGTAGTTCTTATGCCCCTGGACTGGGAGGAGCCCTTTGGCCTGGTCATGGCGGAGGCGCTGGCCTGCGGCACGCCGGTGATCGCCTTCCCACGAGGGGCAGCCCCCGAAATATTAGTTGACGGCGTAACCGGCTACCTGGTGAACGGGGTCGAGGAGATGGTCCAGGCCGTATACCGGCTTGACCGGATCAATCCCAAGGACTGCCGGAGGCACGTTCAGGAGCACTTCGACGTGCCGGTAATGGCGGACGGATACCTGGCCGTCTATGAGCGAATCCTGGAGCTTGCGGAGGCCAGGGCCAGGCCTTACGTCAGGCGCTCGAGTTGGAGGAGGAGAGATGGGCGAGAATCGTGGAACATTGGCAATACTACCCCGCCCGGTATCAGGAGGAGCAGGCCAAGGGAAAAGGGACCGCTGGGACGATAGGACCATGCTCAGCCTCCTGATGGATGCCCTTCACCGGGAGTGCCGGCTTGAGTTCAGCGACTGTGACCTGGAGGTAAGGGACCAGATAGCCTACGTGCGTGGAAACGTGGTTGACCTAGCCCAGAAGCGCGCCATAGCCAGGGCGTTCAAGAGTGTCCCCGGCTTGCGGGCTATCGTCAACAACCTGCGGGTAACCCCCCTCTTACCCCGGAGCGACCAGCGCATCGCCTCTGATGTCAGGACCGCCCTGGCCAACACCGGCCCCACTTCTCCCATTCCGGACGTCAAGGTCATAGATGGAGTGGTCTACCTCTCGGGGACCGTCGGACCGATAGAGGCCGCGAAGACTGCCGAAGACGCCGCCTGGTCCGTTCCGGGGGTAGAGCAGGTAGTGAGCAATATCGCCATAACCGCCCTCTGCCCCCGAACAGACCAGGATATCCTCAAAGACGTCGAGACCGCCCTGAGCCGCTATCTTGGACTTGGGTCCAAGATAGTGCGTGCGGAGGTACACAGCGGGATCGTCTATCTCACGGGCCGAGTGGAATCCGAGTACCAGAAGGCGCTATCGGAGGACGCCGCCGCCTGGACACCACGCGTCGTGGACATAGTCAACGAATTGCTAGTAACTTCCCGCCCGCCTAACTAATCCTCATGGCCAAGGCCCCGGATCGCCAGCGCCGGTCCCGGGCCCCTATCGGGGCTCCCGAACATTTCCTCATCGAGCAGAACGAGCCAGCGGCCATAGCCAATATTCAGGACGCCCTGGTCATCAAGGAAGGCGATCTTTTTCTTCTGACCAATCGTGAGGGCGAGATCCCCCGCCAAAACACCAGCGGTTTTGGCCTATACCACCAGGACACCCGCTACCTATCCGCTTACGAAGTATTCATCGAGGGCGTAAAGCCCATCGTCCTCCTCTCCACGGCAGAGCTTGGCTTTAGCGCCGAGCAGGAGATGACCAACCCCCTCATCTATAACCACCTGGGACGCCCTATCATGAAGCAGACCATCGCCATCCGGCGGGAGCGTCTGGTGGATGGCTCGTTCCAGGAGAGGGTATTCGTCACCAACTTCAATGTCCTCCGGGTCTTGCTGGACCTGCGTTTAGACCTGGGAGCCGACTTCGTCGACATCTTCGAGGTGCGGGGTATGACAAGGCCCCGGCGCGGGGAGCTCCTCCCCCCACAGGTGACGGAGGATTCCATTGCCTTCGCCTACAAGGGACTCGATGGTGTGGAGCGCCAGACCAAGGTCTCCTTTTCACCCCGCCC
>JAUYDP010000204.1 GCA_030691805.1 Dehalococcoidia bacterium
GGGTTTGGCGGTCCGGGAGGAATGATGGGAGGCGGCGGCAGGATGGGCTTCGGTGGACAGGGCATGATGGGTTGGTGGTAGTCCAGTGAAAAGGGGATCGCCTGACTGGATGTGAATAAGACCGTCTCCGTAACCAACCAAATTGAATAGGTCAGGGCCTGGCTCCAGATCAGGCCCTACACCATTTGTATGGTAGAATTGTTATAGTTATGGCCAAGCAAAAGGTGTTGGTTGTTGATGATGAGGCCAGAATAGTAGAGTTGGTGCGTGTCTACTTGGAAAGAGCCGGTTTTCAGGTGCTGCCGGCTTACAACGGACGCGTGGCCTTGGAGTTGGCGCGGACGGAAAAGCCAGACCTGGTTATATTGGACCTGATGCTCCCGGAAATTGACGGGCTGGAGGTCTGCCGTGTGCTCCGACGCGAGTCGAACGTGCCTATCATCATGTTAACTGCCAGGGATGAGGAGCCGGATAAGCTGGTAGGACTCGAGCTTGGCGCGGATGACTATATCACAAAGCCCTTCAGCCCTCGTGAGGTCGTGGCCAGGGTGCGGACAGTCCTCAGGCGGGCCGTCGCGAGCAAATCGCCAGAAGAGCGGGTTAAAGTCGGCCTGCTGGCAATTGATCCTCAGCGCCATGAGGTCTCCTGCCACGGGAATCCGGTGAGCCTGACCCCTACTGAGTTCAAGCTTCTCGAGGTAATGGCACGGAGTCCCGGCCGGGTTTACTCCCGCCTCCAACTTCTAGAGATGGTCCAGGGGGAGGCCTACGAGGGCTACGAGCGTACTATTGACGCTCATATAAAGAATCTACGGGACAAACTGAGCGCTTTCAGCAATAGCCCAGGGTGCGGAATCGTTACGGTCTACGGGGTGGGCTACAAGTTGGAGGCGGGCGAAGTTGCGTAGCATCCACCTCAAGCTGACCCTGTCTTTCCTGCTGGTAATAGTTGTGGCCGTTGGGCTGGTCGCCGTTACCGCGAATCTGGGAGCACAGGGTCAGTTTGCAACCTATTTGGAGAGGGGTCCAACCATCGTGCGGCTAGACAGGGCCGTCGCGTTACTCACTTCTTATTACTTGAGGTCCGGACGCTGGGAAGGCGTTCAAGGGGTCTTGGAATACTTGGCATCTTCTCAGGCAGGACGTCTTGTGCTAACAGACGGCAAAGGACGGGTCCTGGCAGATTCTAGTCAGGAATTGGCCGGACGTACCATAAATGAAACCTCGCTGGGGGAAGCGGCTGCTGTATTCGTTGACAACAGGCAGGTAGGCATGGTCCATTATTTGCCTTCGCAGGAACAAGCCCGCCCATGGTGGGAGAGCTATGGCCTGGCGCGCCGCCAGACCATCACCCCGGAACCATTACCGCCGCAAGCCAGGGGCGGCATGATGGGATCTGGCATGACCGGTGGCCTATCCTTTGAGGGTATGGACCAGATGATGGGGAACTGGCAGTCACCCGACTCCGTAGTTGGAACAACGGAGAAGGACTACCTTTCTGGACTCAACAACTCGCTCTGGTTAGGCGGCCTGGGGGCAGCCTTGGTGGCTCTGGCCCTGGGTGTCTTATCTGCCCGCCGAATTTCTCGACCCGTGCGGCGTTTGGTTGAGGCATCATCACGCATTGCCACGGGCGATCTGTCCCAACGGGTAGAGGTTGCTTCCAGGGACGAACTGGGTCAGCTTGCGGTTTCTTTCAATACTATGGCCGAGAACCTGGAGCGCAACGAGGAGGCCCGACGCCATCTGATGGCGGACATTGCCCACGAGCTACGCACCCCTCTGACGGTACTCAGGGGCAACCTGGAGGGGATGCTGGATGGTTTAATACCGATGAATAAAGACACCGTGGCTACGCTCCAACAGGAGACCCAACTGCTCTCCCGGCTGGTATCCGATCTCCAGGAAATCTCTCTGGCAGAGGCGGGCCGGCTCGAGCTACACCGTTCCCGAACTGATCTGGCCGTGCTGGCACGCCAGTCCTGTGACAAAATGGCCCCGCAGGCCCAAGAAAAGGGCATCGCTTTGAATATGACAGCAGCACAGGATGCTTTGGAGGTCGAGATTGATGTTGACCGAATCAACCAGGTCATGGCCAACCTTCTGAGCAATGCCCTGCGCCATACCCCTTCCGGAGGCCAGATAAGGGTTTCCGTAGAGCAGGTACGGGAAGGTCCCAGCTTGTGCTTGATAGTTTCCGTTTCCAACACCGGGCCGGGGATATCCCGAGAGGACCTACCTTATATCTTCGATCGCTTCTACCGCGCCGACAGGTCCCGCTCCCGCTCGACCGGGGGCACAGGCCTGGGCCTCGCCATCGTAAAGCAGTTGGTGGAGGCCCACGGGGGCCGGGTCTGGGTGGAGAGCCAGCCTGGGCACGGGGCGACGTTCCGGTTCACTTTGCCGGTGCGGCAGGCTTGAGCACGCCGCGCCTGGCTGCTGGTAGAAGCCATTTTGTCTACCACAAACCCGGCGAAGCTCCTATCACGGTGTTGGCGGTAAGACATGGCGATAGATACGTTCGTGAACATATCGTTAAGCGAATTGTCGAGTGCCTAGAACTGGAGGAGTGGTATGAAACTCGAAAGCGAACGTAAGTCTCTTGACTTCTACCTGAACAAGGTGTATCCATTCACCATCTATCCCTCATCAGAGGGGGGATATTCTGCTGAAATCCCGGACCTTCCAGGCTGCCTTACAGAGGGAGAAAGCCTGGAAGAATTAGGTAGGAACATTGAAGAGGCCCGACGTGCATGGATAGAAGTCGCCTACGAAGAAGGACTCGGAATTCCTCTACCACGTAACGAAGACGTTTATAGCGGGCGTTTTGTGGTACGTATCCCCAAGTCTCTGCATAGGCGCCTGGCTGAAGAAGCAGATAGAGAGGGGGTGAGCCTGAACCAACTGGTTGTCGCACTTCTCTCTGCTCGTGTCAGCGAGCAAGAGACCGCTGCAACTGTCAAGAGGGTTGTTGAAGAGGCATTGGCATCAGGCAAAGTAGGTCTCTCCCCTGAACATGTCTTAGCCCGATAGGACACAATAGCGCAACTGCCATCGCACCGCGCATTGGCGCCACCGACCGCATTGCGGCTAGCTTACGGCGCGATTGAAAAGCTCGTTCATCTTCGTGGCCACCTGCTCCTGCAAGGCCGGTGTGGCGTGGCTGGAGGTGTCCAGGGTCAAGGTGATGTTCTTAGAGTCTTCCATCTCCCGGCGTCCAGGTCTGGGGTGGGAGTCAGATTTCCGCGGGGCAGCCAGATCGTGTGTCTTGACCCACCGGCGCGAAATCTTGACGGCCACCCCCAGGTCTGGGGCCGCTTGACAGGGGTCCCACTTCGGGCTTAAATGATGGCATCCAGGCTGGAGGTGGACCTACGAAGAAGGCAGGTCTCCTCCCGGCTATGGCATTATTGCGGCGGCGCTGCAAGGAGCGGGCCCTGGTGCGGAAGATGAACCGCATTCTGGGCGTTGCCGGCGCCATTCTTCTGATTACCCTGCTGGCCCTCGGCATTGGGTGGCATCCCGACGTGGGCGTCAGCGCTGCCTCTTGCTCCGTCTCCGGCGTCATTAGCACAGACACTACCTGGAGCCCTGCCGCGTGCGATCCATATATTGTGATTGCTAGTGTGGTTGTGCCGAGTGGGGTAACACTGACCATCGAGGCCGGGACGGCGGTCAAGTTCGACAGCCTCAAGGGTCTGTTGGTGCGGGGCACCCTGGTAGCGCGGGGCACAGTAGCGAATCTCATTACCTTCACCTCCAACCAGGCCACCCCGGCCAAAGGCGAATGGGGCTATATCTACTTCACCGACTCCAGCACGGATGCGACCTTTGACGACAGCGGCGCCTACGTTGGCGGCAGCATCATCC
>JAUYDP010000230.1 GCA_030691805.1 Dehalococcoidia bacterium
TCAGGAATGTTGGCTTCAACCAGGCCGGAGAAAAGGAGATTCCGTCCTCATGGATCCTGGCCCGCTTTATGGTGATGGGCTGGTTCGCCAATTGCCTTCTTCCGGCCAAGCTAGGCGATGCCTACCGGGCCTTCCTGGCCAAGCGAGAGATGGGCGCAAGCTTCTCCAAGATGATAGGTACGGTCCTGGCGGAACGGGTAATAGACATTGCGGTCGTCTTCTTCCTCCTGGTTGTGGCATCCCTGGCGGTGGTCGGCTATGCCCAGGCCCAAGCGGCCATGTGGATTATACTGGTAGGGCTTGGCCTGGTTCTGGCTATGGGAGCGGCCATGGTAGCACTGGCACGTTTCGGTGATGTCTTACAACGCCGCTTACCGGAGCGCTTCAAAAGAATCTACCAGCTCTTCCACGAGGGCACTTTCCGCAGCTTCCGCAACCTGCCTGCCATCGCGTCCCTGAGCGTACTTGTATGGCTGGCGGAAGCCACAAGGGTGTATTTCGTGTCATGGTCGCTTCTAGGTTACACCCTTGATCCAGGCCTTATCCTCTTCGTAGCACTTACCGATGCCCTACTGGTGGGCATACCATTTGTTCCTGGGGGATTGGGGTTGGTCGAGGCGGGGCTTATAGCCATTTTCATGCTAGTAGTAACTAAGGAACAGGCCGCCTCCATCGCCCTCCTGGACCGAGTCCTCAGCTATTGGAGTGTCCTTATCCTTGGAGGACTCTTGCACCTCTGGGGAATCCGCGGTATCCGTGCACGTCGGAATAGATTACACGTCGGCTATTAGGCAGGGGGCCGGAATAGGGCGCCTGACCAGGGGACTGGTCCAGGGCCTAAGCGGGCTTGACCGGGAGAACCGTTATAGCCTGATAATAAAAGGGCCTGTTCCCTTTCTGGACCTCCCGCCTAACTTCAAGGCCTGTAGGCTTCCTTTCAGCGAGCGCTTTTCCCATATCGTCTGGCACCGCCTGGGTCTTCCTCTGGCCGCGGACCTCTTCACTGGACCCCTGGACCTCTTTCATTCCCCGGACTACCTCTTGCCGCCGTTACGTACGGGCGCCCGGATAATAACCGTGCATGACCTTACCTTCCTGGTAGTGCCCCAGTATGCAGAGCCGGCCCTGGCCCGCTATTTGGCCAAGAAGTTGCCCCGCTCAATCGAACAGGCCACGGTCGTCCTGGCCGATTCAGAGAACACCCGGAAAGACCTCGTCTCCCTGCTACGGGTGCCGCCGGAAAAGGTTGAGGTGGTCTACGCAGGCATTGACCCCACCTTTACCCCGGTCACCGATAAAGACCGGCTGGATTCCGTGAGGTCCAAGCACGGCCTGGACGCCCCTTTTATCCTGAACGTTGGCACCCTGGAACCACGCAAGAACCTGGAGGGACTGCTACGCGCTTACGCCCTTATGCGGAACGAGGGACACCTTCCCCACAGGCTGGCGCTGGCGGGGGGTAGGGGCTGGCTCTACCAGGGGCTCTTCCGGCTGGTCGAGGAGCTTGGGCTACGGGACTCGGTCTCTTTCCTGGGATATGTCGCCGAGGAAGACCTCCCCGTACTGCTAAGCCTGGCCGACGTTTTCGTATATCCGTCATTCTACGAAGGCTTCGGCCTGCCTCCACTGGAGGCTATGGCCTGCGGGACACCGGTAGTGGCTTCCAGGGCGCCTTGCTTACCGGAGGTGTTGGGAGACGCTGCCCTGCTAGTTGATCCGGCAGATCACCATGAAATAGCCTCGGCCGTGCTTAGGGTCCTGGAAAATAATGAGCTACGCCTATCCCAGGTTGCCAAAGGTACGACACAAGCGGCAAAATACACCTGGAAGGCCGCCGCGGAAAAGACGCTTTCCGTTTACCGGCGAGCTACTGTATCTTAAGGAGGTTTAATGGACAGCATCGAACTGGAGGCCAGTCCCCGGAACATCCTGGGGAAGAAGGTAAAGACCCTACGGCGCGCCGGCCTGACGCCGATAAACGTGTACGGACACGGTATCGCCTCGACCGCGCTTCAGGTTGAGACCCGATCCCTTACCCGTGCCCTGGCTAAGGCCGGAAAGACTACCATGCTGGGCCTAGCCACACCTGGACAGGAACCCCGCTCGGTTCTGGTGCGGAATATCCAGCTTGACCCTCCCTCCCACAGCCTGCTACACGTGGACTTTTACCAGGTGAAGCTAACGGAGAAGGTCAAACTAGAAGTACCGCTGCACTTTGTAGGCCAACCCGCTACCGCGGTGAAGTCCGGGGTGCTTATACACCTTCTAACAGCCATCGAGGTGGAATGCCTACCCCAAGACATGCCTCACGTGGTTGAGGTTGACCTCAGCAAGCTGGAGGGCTTTGATAAGCCTATACACGTGAAGGACTTGACCCTACCTGCTACCGTGACCGTTATAACGAACGCAGACGAGATTGTGGCAAAGGTAGCGCCGCCCAGAGTGGAGGAGGCCATTGCAGAGGGTGCCCCAGCTCCAACGGCTGCGTCTGCCCCGCCGCCTACCGAGGGGTGAGCGGTAGACGTATAGGCTAACTAGAGACTGTTCACTACCCGCAACCGGCCGGCAGGACCTGCCACGGACCTAGATTGGTCTGGAACGGCTCGGGGTCACCCTCCCCCAGCCGTTTCATGGTGGTCAAGTCGTACATGCCAACTTCCAGATAATATTGGCCCGGCGGAATATCGCCAGGTATCTTCAACCTCCGCTCATCGGTCACCACCGATCCAACGGGCCAGTAGCTGGTAGGGTAGCCACCGCCGGTGGGCTGGGAATCGCCGTTGCTCCAGACCTTTCCGTCGTTATCCAGCAAGTGGACAAAGACGCTGTAGTCCGTTGAAAGTGGGCGCAGGGCGCGCCAGTATAGGGTATAAGCCATCTCGCTCCCTGCGCATAAAAGCTCCGAAGGAGATTGATAAGCGACCAACTCCACGCTACCTCCAAGCTTCAAGTTTACCGGCTGCCCCGATGGAAGCGTTGTTTGAACAGGAGGCCGGGTTAAGTAGCCTATAAGGTTAATCCCGCCTCGAAAACGCTCCTTCAAGAACGGGAAGTAGGTTTCATCGAGCATTCCTTGCACCAGGCCGTCCGGGTCGCTGTAGTAGTTCTGCCATAGGACCAGCCATAACCGGTCATGCTGCCTAGCTATTGGCTCCAGATTAGCCCGCACGCCGTCCCGGCCTCCAAGCTGAGGCGATGGAAGGCCCACCACCGGGGCGTTTCCCCGGTAATAATATTTAAAGGTTGGATCCAAGTAGTACGCGTTTAGGACAACTACGTCGCCATCTCTTGACCTGCTGCTGATGAGCTCCGCCACGCCCCGCACGTCGTCTCTCCAATATGCCGGGTCATAGTAGTAGTTGCGCAAGGAGAGCGCTGAAGCCCCCAGCACCATAATGAGCGCCGCCACCCCTGCCACGGTAAGCAGGACTTTCCTGGTCCCAAGTAAGGAGGACAGGCCCTGCCCGATTAAGAGGTAATAAGCTGGCGAAGCGAAAATCAGATAGCGCGGAGCGAAGTCCCGCTTTCCCCAGGAAAGAACGACGATTATGATAACAGGCAGGATAAGGTAAAGGGAAAGGAAAAACCGGCCTGGAGGGTTAGTCCCCTTTTCCTGGGCTCTTCCTCCGGATTGGATACCCCAAAAAACGATCAGTGCGAATGCCACGGCCAGTGATAGTACAACCCAGTGGTCAGGGAATAGGTCCACCTGACCGGGCGTAGCCCCTGCCTGGCCTGCTGAATATCCCAGCCCAAAACTCACGGCCGTCTGGTAGAGGATAGATTGCAGGCTCGAGCCAGCGGTAGGGGTCAAATAGGTCTCGTATTTATTGAGTAGCACCCCGGCCCAGGGGAGATAAATAAGGCCGAGTGCTACCTGTGCCAGTATCCAGGCTGTCAGCCGGGTCCTGACGGCCCGTCCCTGGGTCCAGAGTCGCAGGAGAATAAAGATATTCAGAAAGGCCGTAATCAGCCACGCGTAGTAGTGGGAATAAACCGCGGCTGACATCGCTGCGACATAGCAGGCCAGCCAAATCCAAGAGCGAGGCCCCCGCAGCCAGCGGATAGCGGCCACCACAGAGACCATGGAGAAGAAGAGCGCGGGAGCATACATGCGGGTCTCTTGGGAGTAATAGACCAAAAACGGGGCCACTGATGCGACCAGCGCAGCCAGCACCGCCCCCCACCGGCTTATGGTGGAGCGCCCTAACTGGTAGAGCGTAGCAACGGCAAGCACACCGAAGAAGACTGATAGGAAGCGAGCAGAGAACTCCGTGCGCCCTACCAAGATCTCCCAGAAATGCAATAACAGCTCATAAAAGGGGGGATGAATGCCGGCGGCCGAAAGACCGGGGATCTCCGCCAGGTCCTGGCTGGCGCGAAAGAGACTAAGGCCCTCGTCGGACCAGATGCTCTGGAGGCCCAGGCGAAAGACCCTGAGCCAGAAGCTGCCCAGGACCAGAACAAGAATAAATAGCCGCTCGATACGGTTTGACAAATAGAAACGACCCTTTATTTAGTACTTAATTACGGGAGAGAAGTTTCGAACCCAGACCCACGCCGGTATACTGAGAGTGTTGAATTACTTCCGTAGTCGGCATCGTCCCTTCACTCCGTTCAGGAC
>JAUYDP010000249.1 GCA_030691805.1 Dehalococcoidia bacterium
CACGTTGGAGAGTGTTGAATTACTTCCGTAGTCGGCATCGTCCCCGATGCCGACGGTCAGGGCAGAGACGACCCCAATGCTGTCCGATAAAAAATTCCGTGCGAGGCATAGGGAGCGAAAATGTAGTGCGGGGGCTTGTCCCCCGCTCCCCACCCCAGTAGGGGACAAGCCCCTACACTACAGAACGGGCTGCTAGGCACGTTCGGGAAATGGCCAAAGCCCGTGTGCACTTGCCCCGTGCAAACTTTCCCCGGACAGCATTGGAGACGACCCCAACTACGGGACCAGGTGTTGTTCAACAGTCTCTGTTGATGTACCATTGGACCATAGGAAAAATTCACCATTACCTATGAGGTGACGCCATGGTCAGCCCGAGATCCAACACCCAGGACGAAGGCGTAGGGCCTGCGGAGCGGCGAACCAACTCCGGCATTCCCCTTCGCCCCTTCTATTCCCCCCATGATTTGGACAAGATAGACTACCAGAAGGACACGCCGGACCCCGGCCAGTACCCTTACACCCGCGGCCTTTACCCCACCGGATACCGCAAATATGTCTGGATGAAGCGAGAGCTGAGCGGTTTCGGCCTGCCGGAGGAGACCAACCAGCGGCAAAAGGAGCTTATGGAGCTGGGGCAGGAGGGTTATGGCGGCCAGTCCACCGTCATGATCGCCTTCGATTACCCCACCAACTATGGCTACGACAGCGACCACCCCCTGGCCGTGGCCGACGTCGGCAAGGGAGGGGTCCTGGTGGACTCCCTGGATGATATGGCCCGCCTTTTCGATGGCCTACCCATAGAGACCATGCACTCGGCCCTGGTGATCGACACCCCAGCCCCTATCGCCCTGGCCATGTACGTGGCCTATGCCGAGAGCCGCGGGATACCCCGGAGTCGGCTTCGAGGGTCCATCACTAATAACCCCCTGAGCTCGTACGTGGGCAACAATATGCAGGTCTTCAGTCCCCAAGTCTCCCTACGGCTAATGATGGACGAGGTAGCCTTCTGCGTCAAGGAGATGCCCCTCTGGAACCACTTGAACCTCATCGCCTACTGTATGAGGGAGGCTGGGGCTACCGCGGTACAGGAGGTGGCCTTCATCTTGGCGCTGGCCGTGGACATCGTCCGGGCTGGAATCAAGATGGGCCTGGCCGTGGATGACTTCGCTCCGCGCCTCTCCTTCCACTTCGCCATTCACAACCACTTCTTCGAAGAGGTCGCCAAGATACGGGCCGCCCGGCGAATCTGGGCGCGGACCATGCGGGAGGGATTCGGCGCCCGGAACCCCAAGTCATGGCAGATGCGGGTCTACGCCCAGACCAGCGGGTTCGCCCTCACCCGCCAGGAGCCCTTGAACAACGTCAGCCGCGTCGCCCTCCAGGCCCTGGCCGCCGTTCTGGCGGGCTGTCAGAGCCTGCACACTGCCTCCTACGACGAGGTCTACGAGATACCCTCGGAGGTCGCCCAGACCATCGCCCTTCGCACCCAGCAGATAATCGAGCACGAGACTGGGGCCGCCGACGTGGCTGACCCCCTGGGCGGCTCGTATTATGTCGAGTGGCTCACCACCCGGGTGGAGAAGGAAGCACGGTCCTATATGGACCGCATCGAGAAGCTCGGGGGATACGTGTCTGCCCTGGAGAAGGGCTACCTGGCGGCCGAGATAGCCCGCTCCGCCATGAAGTTCCAGAAGGCCGTTGACGACGGTGAGCGGATCATCGTGGGTGTCAACAAGTACCAGCCGGAGGGGGCCTTGCCGGTGGAGGTCTTCGAATACAACCCCCAGATGGTGGAGGTAGCCGTCCAGAGGCTGACCGACCTCCGAGCACGCCGGGACCAGGGGAAGGCCAGCACCGCCCTGGAGGCGGTCCGGCAGGCCGCAGCCCAGGGCCATCCCCTCATGCCCAACTTCATCGAGGCGGTCAAATCTCAGGTCACTATGGGCGAGATCATGGGAGTCCTGAAGGAGGTCTTCGGCGAGGCCAGCCGCCAGCCGGTCCTGGCGTCTTATGGGGGTTAAGCCCTTGCGGGGTTTTCTTACCGCGGAGACCGCAGAGGACGCGGAGGTTTTTTTATTTTTACCACAGAGCACACGGAGAATACAGAGTTCTATAATTAATAAGGGAACCATTGATGGCATTCTGTAGGGGCGGACCTTGTGTCCGCCCTTGCGCGCCCGGTGGTGAAACCAAGTTGCGCCGCTTTCCGCTTTCGTCCATGGAGGCTATTCGCCACCAAGGGTCCTGCACGAACCAGGCCAAATAATATTGTTTCTCCGCGCTCTCTGCGTTCTCTGCTATGAAAATTAATCCGGGCAAGTGGCATAGGCCTCTGGCCTGTGCGAACAGGCGGGACGCCTGTTCCACTTCTGGCAATCCCATTTTCATCGCCGGTGGTGCCCCAGGGGGCATGGGGAACTGGTATGAAAATAGAAAGCCCTGAGTGGCACAGGCCTCTGGCCTGTCTGCCCAGGCGAGACGCCTGGGCCACCCTTGATGGGCATTTTCATGCTCGGTGGTGCCCCAACGGGCATGGGGAACTGCGGTGAATATTTGGATGGGGTATGGATTAATATAAATATTCTCCGTGGTCTCTGTGCGCTCTGTGGTGAATTTAGGAAATCCCTTTATCTTGTTCTCCATGGTCTCCGCGGTCTCCGCGGTGAATAAAAGGGGACCTCAGACGCTACGAGGATAAGACCCAAAAAGCTTGAACATGGAGGCCTTGGACCGCACGGCCGCCAATGCCGCCGCCACGGGCGGGTCGGCCCGGTGCCCCTCCAAGTCCACCAGGAAGAAGTATCTCCCAAGGCTCTCCCGGCTGGGACGAGACTCGATTTTGGCCAGGTTTATGGTCCGCTGGGAGAACTCCAGGAGGATCTCCACCAGGGCTCCCGGCCGGTCCGCGGGGATGTATAAGCAGATGCTGGTCTTGTCCTGGCCGGTGCTCTCATGGTCCTCCTTGGCCAGGACCACGAACCGGGTTTCATTGGAGGCCTGGTCCTGTATACGGCTGCCCAGAACCGCCGCTCCGTAAAGCTCCGCTGCCCTTCTAGGAGCGATGGCCGCCGCCGGCAAGTCGCTGGCCAGCATTTCCTCGACCGCCGCCGCGGTGGAGAGGGCCGCCACTACCTGGGCCTTGGGAAAGCAGCGTTCCAGAAACCGGCGGCACTGTCCCAGGGCTTGGGGATGAGAGAATATGGCCTTCAGGTCTCCAACCTGAGTTCCGACCCGGGCCATCAGGTAATGGTCAATCGGCAGGATGACCTCCTGCCGTATGAAGAGGGATGACTCGTGGATGAGCAGGTCCAGGGTGGCAGGGACGGAGCCTTCCAGGCTGTTCTCGATGGGCACGATCCCCTCATCAGCCATCCCCGCCTCCACGGCCGAGGCCACCGCCGCGATGGTTGGGAAGGGGAGAAGCTGGGCCAGGGCATCATAGGCCAGGGCCGCTTCCTCGGTGAAGGTGCCCGCCGGACCGAAGTAGGCCAGTCGCTTGCTCAAGGGGCCTCTGTCCATGTATTCAACGGTTGGGTATCCTCCACCCCAGGCTGAAGCCTGGGGTAAATTTGTCACCCCCAACTCTGTGCACGAATAGACCCACTACCGGCCCGTCAGGACCTCTTTGAGCCGGGCCTCATTCTCCGGCGTGGTTACCACCACCATGGCATCTCCGGCCTCTATCACAGAATCCCCCTTGGGGATGCTGGGGCCGTGCTTCAGGCTGAGGTGCAGCGACACCACGCTATTGGCGGGGATCGGCAAATCTTTGAGCAGCTTGCCAACGGCCGGGGAATTTGGTGGCACTTTGATATCCAGTATCTCTAAGCCCTGAGCCCTAAGCTCCAGCAGGTGGACTACGGAATGCGTGGGCAGCTCTGCCTCAAGATGTTCCAGGATAATATTGGTGGAGCTGACGGTGACGTCAATGCCCAGCTTCCTGAAGATGGGCTCGTTCTTGGGGTTGTTGATACGGGCGATGGTCCGGGGAGCGTTGAACTTCTTCTTAGCTACCTGGCAGATGACCAGGTTATCCTCGTCATCCCCGGTGACGGCCACCACCATATCCGCCCGCGCCATCCCGGCATCAGCCAGGGTGGTGGTCTCGCAGGCATCCCCCCGAAGAGCAATGCTTCCCAACTCCTCGGAGATCTGCTCACACTTCTTGGCGCTCTGCTCGATTACCAGCACCTCATGGCCCTCGGAGAGAAGCTCCTTGGCTAAATAGTACCCAACCTTGCCCCCGCCGGCCACGATAATATACATTTCTTCCCCCTATGCCTTTTCTATGGCGTCCTTCACGAGCTGGGCGCCAACGTTAGTGGGGCTGATAGTTTCCAGCCCCAGCGTATGGTAGAGCTCTTCGCGCAGGGGGTCGTAGATGCGACAGACCACCTTGGGCACGTTGAAGATGTGCTTGGCTATCTGGGCCGCCATCACGTTCCGGTTGTCACCCTGGGTCACTGCGGCGAAGGCATCGGCTTGCTCGATGCCAGCGCGGCGAAGCACGTCTACATCAATCCCGTTGCCCACCATGGCCGTGCCGTTAAAATTAGCAGGCAGGCGCCTGAAGGAGTAAGGCTCTATATCCAGGACTGTCACCTTGTGTCCTTCGCTATCAAAAATCGCGGCCACCCTGGCGCCTACCCTCCCACACCCCATGATCACAATATTCATAGCGCCTCCCAAAGTCCAGTATTAATCGGAGATTGCCTGCCGTACCAGCCACACCCGGCAGGGAGCATTCTTCAACATATAGGGTGCAACCTTACCCAGGTTGAACTCCCCAAAACGCTTCTTGTAAGGGACACCGATGATTATCAGGTCAACGCCCCGCTCTATGGCCTCATCCACCAGGGCAGGGCCGACCTCCCGCGCCTGGAGAAGCTCCGACTCCACCTCATAGTCCACCTCCTCCGCCACGCGCTCGGCCTTGTCCAGTATTACCTCCCCTTTCTTAACCTCCGTCTCCAGCTCGGCATTGAGGGGCAGAGTGCGGGTCACCTCGATGACGTAGACCACATAGACCCGCCCCTTGCCGGCCCGGGCGACCCGGCAGGCCAAGCCAATGGCCTCCTCGTCTATTTTATGGCCCGAGACCGGGACCATTATGTTGGCGATTTTTTCCATGCTAATCGTTCCGCCGGCAGCGCTTCAATCAGTTCAATTCCCCAAGCCTGGGCGCCTCCCTGGTGAGGGAGAGACCTGCCTTCCTCCTGTAAAGGAGATACCCAAGCATTCCCAGGAACATCCATCCCAGGCCGACCCACCGGCTGTACGGCTGCAAGAAGAGAAGGGCCGCCCAGACGCCGAGACTAAAAATGGTCCCGGAGACAATGAACCAGGGGATCTCTTTACCCCTCCAGCGAATATTCCCCGGCACCTTGAAAGGCCGGACATGGTGGGGCATCTTGATCCTCAGGGCAATGATAGCCGCCTGGGCCAGCCCCAGGGCCAGCAGGGACCCGAAGACGTATAATGCGCCCAGATCCCCGTAA
>JAUYDP010000320.1 GCA_030691805.1 Dehalococcoidia bacterium
CCCCTTTTTCCAGGACAACCTTCCCGATTATCTTGGAGTCCTGGTCAACCAAACCCTCGATGCGGCTCTCTATGGTCTCCAGCACCAAGCGGTTGGCCTCCAGGATATCCTCCATCTTCCCTGTGTCTATCCACCATCCATCGAGCAGGTGGGCGTGGACCTTGAACCCTTTGTCTATCAGGCACTGGATGGTATCGGTGATCTCCAGCTCACCACGGGCCGACGGCTGAATGCACTCGATGGCCTCCCAGACGCTTTGGTCGAACATATAGATGCCGATGATAGCCAGATTGCTCTTAGGCTCCTTGGGCTTCTCCACCAGCCGCACCACGCGCCCGTCCAGAAGCTCCGCTACGCCAAAATCCTGCGGTCTCTCCACCTCGGTGAGTATGATTAGGCTATTGATATCGTCGCTCTGAAACTTTGCCACCAATGGGGCGATGCCTTCGCGGATGAAGTTGTCCCCCAGGAACATGACGAAGCGGCTGTCTCCCAGAAAGGAACGGGCGATCAATACGGCGTGGGCCAGGCCCCGGGGCTCGTCCTGGGGGATGTAGGTAATCCGGGCGCCGAACTTGCTGCCGTCCCCGACGGCAGATTTCACCTGCTCACCGGTGTCCCCAATGACAATCCCGATTTCTGTAATCCCCGCCTCCACCAGGTCCTCGATAGCGTAGAAGAGCACCGGCTTGTTGGCCAGCGGCACCAGTTGCTTCGCTCCGGTATAGGTAAAGGGGCGCAGGCGTGTGCCTTTGCCGCCGCTCAGGATCAGGCCCTTCATAGCAGCGGTCATTTCCAGAATCCCCAGCGCCGGGGCCGGGCCGCCACCGCCGTTTCTACTTCCACAGCTTCACCCTTCAATATGCGCTCTGGGTTCTCGGTCACCAGCGCCTGGGCGCGCTCCGGGCCAATTAGCCTGGCAGCTACCGCCAGGGCCTCGCTGAGAATCGGGCGGCGCCCGCCGGTAGCCGAGTGGGAGTCGGTGGCCAGCACCTGGACCAGTCCCTGGCGTAGGTAGCTCTCCGAGGCCTCGCGGGTCTTCTTCCCAAAGACGCCCAGCAGGCTGGCCGCAGTGAGTTGGGCCAGGATCCCCCGCTCCACCAGTCCTCGCAGCGCCTCTGGATCTGACCTGAGGACGGCGTTGCGCTCCGGGTGGGCCAGGATAGGCGTGTAGCCCTTCAACTGAAGCTGAAAAAGGGCCTGCTCCACGTAATGTGGGAACTCTTCAAAGGGAAGCTCCACCAGGAAATACCGGGTGTGGTTCAAGGGAACGATCCTTCCGGAGACCAGATCAGGCGTCAGATGGTTCTCCAGCCCCGGCACGACCCGGATGGTAATGCCCTTGGCGTCAAGAGCTTCCTGGAGCTGCGCAACCTGGCGCTCCAGGTCCTCTTCGTCGGGGTTAGCGCCCCACTTGTCCGCGTGGGGCGTGGCGGCGATGGTGTGTATACCGTCCCCAACGGCCGTCCGCGCCATGTCCAGAGAGTCATCCATGGTCTGAGCGCCATCGTCCAGTCCTGGAAGGATGTGGCAGTGCAGGTCTATCATTTAGCTACCATTTAGCTCCAAGTATATCTGTGAGGCGGGGTTGTGTCAAAATAGGAGGGAATACTATTTTCTTTGGAAATGCAGTTGTGCTACAATTGACCAATAATGTGACACATTGATAGGGAGTTTCAGGGTTAGAGAGGATAGGTATGAAGACGCTTACTATCCGGGAGGCCCGGCAGGCCTTGTCCCATCTCGACGAGATCTTGGCGGCTGAGGGGGAAGTTACGATCACGAAGAGAGGGAGGGCCATTGCCCGCGTCGTTCAACTCGGCAGGGAAATGCCCATTCCGTCCCACAGGGATCTTCGTGAGAAGATGCCGCGCATGAAGCTAGGCAGCGAGAAACTGGTGCGTGAGGAGCGGGATGCACGATGACCGCTGTCATCTATTTCGATACAGGCGCCCTTGCAAAATGGTACATCAATGAGTCCCGGTCCGATGACGTTGAAGAATACATACGGCAACACGGCCCTGTCGCCATAAGTGATCTCACCGTGGTCGAGATGCGCTCTCTTCTCGCGCGGCGGCGGAGGGAGAAGAGTTTCACCTCCCAGATAGAGATGGAGATCTTCGCGACCTTTCAGGAGGACGTCCGTGGGAGGTTTCTAATCTGCCACCCGTTCCCCGGTGGGTGGGCGGCAGGGGCTGTGAACCTGATGGCGCTTCTTTGTGATATTCCCGTGAGGACCCTTGACGTCCTACACCTTGTGATCGCGAAGGAAATTGCTGCCGAGGTTCTGGTTACGGCTGACCATGTGATGGCTGAAGGGGCCGAGGCCTTGGGGCTCCGGGTGGTGCGGTTTTGATCACATGGCCTCTTAATCCCTTGCCGGGCCACTGTGGCCCCGTGCGCCCGTGTCATCGCCAGGATCAGAAACCGATGGGGAGTAGCATTGATAGGGCTAACGTCCGTTGGAACTCACTGGCGACTCTGTGACGGACCTTGTGGCAGCAGTGCTCAGCGTGTTGCCCGGGGCAGCCTGCCGCCCAAGGCGCTGCACCTGACCGCTATTCCGCCGCGCTCCATAGCGGCAGGTGAGCTTTAGCGTAGGCTTGAGGATAACAAGGGATGAGCGTACGCTTAGTGAGTGGCAGGAGGTAACATGGCTACGGCAAACAAAGTTCGACAAGAAGAGCGGACATTGAAACCCACAGAAAAAGCAGAGCTAATCGATAAGCTTCTCTCTAGTCTGGATAAGCACGATGTAGAGCTTGAGGCTGTCTGGTCAAAGGAAGCGGAGAGTCGAATCGACGCGTACGAACGCGGGGCGATTAAGGCCGTTGCATTGGAAAAGGTCCTTGAGAGGTACAAATAGACGAAATCTTAATAGTCGCAATTGCAAGTCTTCATAGAAAGCCGGCCTATTGGAAGGATCGAATATAGAACGAGCCTCGTCAGCGCTTGCTGCTCGTTCGCTCTTGACCCCGGCGAGATTCCCTTTCGGGGAGTAGCCTCATCGGGCCGCATCGCTCGCCAATCGTGCCGGTGGAATCCCCTGTCTCATGGTGCATCACCCCGTGCACGACGGCATGGCGCCTCTTCAAATCTATGGCTCTACGCTAATATCGGCGGTTCGGTGGGTCAATG
>JAUYDP010000321.1 GCA_030691805.1 Dehalococcoidia bacterium
CCGAAGGGGACATGGAGCCTTCGCGCGTAGTGCCGTGCGAATAGGGCTTGATGCGCGCATGGCTTTCTACAGTTCCGCCGGCATTGGACGTTACATCTGCGGCCTGCTGGAAGGACTGGCTTCCATAGACAATCAGAACCACTACACTGTGTTTCGTTCCCGGAAGGAGACTCAGGCCCTGCAACTGCCACCAAGCTTTCACACTCGCGCCCTCTGGACTCCCTGCCACCACAGGTGGGAGCAGCAAGCCCTGCCCCTGGAGCTGGCTTTCTCCAGACTGGATATCCTCCATAGCCCCGATTTCATCCCTCCCCTCCGGCGGCTCTGCCGGTCGGTGATCACGGTACACGACCTGGCCTTTCTGCGCTACCCCCAGTTCCTCACCACCGAGTCCCGCCGCTACTACGGCCAGATCAGGTCCGCCGTAAAGCGCGCCAATGCCATAATCGCGGTCTCCGAGGCCACCAAACGAGACCTGGAGGAGTTGCTTGGCGTGCCCGGGGACAAGATCACTGTGGTTTACGAAGCGCCTGCGCCGCTATTCCGGCCGCTTGGCGAAAGCGAAACCGGGATACCGGCCCGTGTAAAAGACCTCCCCCGGCCCTTTCTCCTCTTTGTCGGCACCCTGGAGCCACGAAAGAACCTTCCAGCGCTGCTACATGCCCTGGCCCTCATAAAAACGGAACGGGGCGCCAAGACCCCCAGGCTGGTCCTGGTGGGAGGCAAAGGGTGGCTGTACCAGGAATCCCTGGGCCTGATCGGCCAGTTGGATCTGTCGGAGCAGACTACCATGCTAGGCCCCGCTACCCCAGAGGAGCTCCTCTGGCTGTATAACCGGGCCGAGGTAATGGTAATGCCCTCATTTTACGAGGGCTTCGGCCTGCCGGTGGTCGAGGCTATGGCCTGTGGAACCCCAGTGGTGGTCTCCCGGACCTCTTCTCTACCGGAGGTGGCCGGAGACGCCGCCCTGATGGTCGAACCATCGGACAGCAAGGCGCTGGCCAGGGCTATCTGCCGGGTCCTGGATGAAGAAGCCCTGCGCAGCGCCATGCGCCAGGAAGGGCTGAGACAGGCCGCCCGGTTCACCTGGGACGCCGCCGCCCGAGAGACACTGAAAGTATATCAGGAAACGGCCTCCTGATGCGCATACTCTTCCTCACACCCTATCTCCCATATCCACCAACCAAGGGGACAGCGTTACGCAATCTTCACCTCTTGCGGGGGGCCGCCCGCAACCACCAGGCCCACCTTCTCACCTTTGGCAGGGAGTCCGACCTACAGGCTGTTGAAGTCCTTAGACGCGAGCTGGCCCAGGTGGAGATGGTTTCACCACCGCAGCGTTCGACTATGCAGAGGCTGGCTGGTATCCCATCCGCTTGGCCTGACCTGGCTTCCCGGCTCCATTCGCCGGACTTCCGGCAGAAGCTCATGGATCTCCTGGAAACCACCGTCTTTGATCTGGTTCAGGTTGAGGGCCTGGAGATGGCGCCCTACGCGCTCGAGGTCCGCCGCTGGCGCGGGCCAAAAGATATTCCGCTCTTGCTTTTCGACGACCATAACGCCGAGTACCTGCTACAGAGATCGGCGTACCGAGCCGATCTGGGGGACCCTCGCCGTTGGATCAAGGCCGCCTATAGCCTGGTCCAGTGGCAGAAACTTATTCGGTACGAGAGGGAGGTCTGCCAGATGTCCGACGCTGTCCTGGCGGTATCCCAGGCCGACGCCGCCGCCCTTTTGGCGCTGGATTCTCGGCTGCATCCGAAAGTCATCCCCAACGGGGTTGACACTTCGTTCTTCGGCTACCGGTCCATGGCCGGCAGACGCAACGGTGAGCCTCCCACCCTTGTCTTCACCGGCACCATGGACTACCGCCCAAATGTAGACGCGGCGGTCTGGTTCTGCCGGCAGGTCCTACCACTGGTCCGCCGCCAGTTCCCCGCCACGCGACTTCTTCTCGTCGGGAGAGAGCCCTCTCCAGCGGTGAGGGGCCTGGCGGGACCGAACGTAGAAGTGACAGGACCAGTGGACGACGTCCGGCCCTACCTGTACCAGAGCGACATCTTCGTGGCCCCCCTGCGTATGGGCAGCGGCACGCGTCTCAAGATCCTGGAAGCCATGTCCTGCGGCCTGCCGGTAGTAAGCACCACCATGGGTTTGGAAGGGATCGGCGCCCGTTCCGGCCAGGAGGCCCTTGTCGCCGATAATCCGCGAGACTTCGCCGGCAGTGTCCTGGACCTCCTGTCGGACCAAGCCAGAGCCCAGGAACTGGCCACCCGCGCCCGCCTGCTAGTGGAACACAACTACGATTGGGCAATGATTTTGCCCCAGTTGGAGGAGGTCTACCGGGGACTGGCTTCGGAGATGCCAAAAAGGCGCCTGCCATGATATGATATAGGCCGACGCCGGTGTGCTGGCCGGTCGGGAGTTCGGGGATGTCCCCCAAATCTCCCAGTCTTGAGGACGGGGGCTGGCCAAAACCATTGCGGAGAACCGCCCAGGGCTTGCGCCGGTTGAGTTAGCTTGGGAGAGACGGATTTGAAGTTGAAGTTAGATTTGCACACCCACCTTTGGGAGGCCACCAACTACGCCAGCCCTAACGTGGATATAGTGGCACGTATACTGGACAAGGTTAAGGAGCGGGGACTGGATGGCATTGGAATCACCGAACACAGCGACGTCCACTATGCCCACCTTTTCATAGAGATTGTAAAGAAGCACTTCCCTGATGAAACCCTCACCCTGATTCCGGGACAGGAGGTCAACTCCGGGTGGCTTCACATCGTCGAGCTCCATCTGCCCGGCCATTATCTATTCCGATTCCTGGCACACCCGGAATACCGCTGGGAGAACGTAGACGGCATCCAGGGCATCGAGATTGAGAACGGCATGCACGTCGGCCAGATAGACCGGAAAAAGGTCCAGGCCTTTGCCGAAGAGAGAGACCTCCTTCTCATGCACGATAGCGACGCTCACTACGTCAACGATATAGGTTGCTTCCACAACGAGATCGAGCTGGAGGAGCTCTACCGGCGGGCCAAGAAGCTTTCCCCGAAGTTTTGAGCCAAGGGCCTATCCGCAGGCGGGCTCAACGCGCCCGCAATCTGCCCCCGCCGCCGGCGGGCAGCCCCCTAATAGTACCGGCGGACGGCCCCCTAAGAGTAGCGGCGGACGGCTCTGTCCGCCAGATGTGGGAGGAAGGGGCTACTCACCACTTGCTAAGCCAGGGATATGAAAACCGTGTCCCCGGACAACCTGCGTCAACTGTCAGGTTAAGCCAATGACCAAGGCGCGCCTGGCGCTGGCCCTGGCTTCGTTCGCCGTCCTTGCCCTTCTTTCCGGCTCCCTCTTCAGCGGGATCTTTAGTCAGCAATTGGAAGACTGGACCGGTGAGACCGAGTTGAAGCAACAACTGGTAGCCATTTACTCGGAGGCCTCCCAGCGGCGCATCGAAACCCAGGACCTGATTCCTATCGCCCATACTGGCCACAACCCTTACGGCGTCAACGTATTCCTGGAACAGGAAGTAGAGGACTGGAAGCTCCAACGAAACATGGAAATGATTCGGGATTCCGGCGCCCGCTGGATACGGTTACACGTTCCCTGGGCTGATGTGGAAGGTCCCGGCAAAGGAGTATTCCTTAATCCCAAGGGTGAGAGTAGTTGGACCAAATACGACCGAATCGCCAGCCTCGCGGCGGAGTATGGTATAAACATCCTGGCCCGGCTGGACGACCCGCCAGACTGGACCAGGGCCGACAATTCGGTCCATAACCGGCCTCCGGACAACTTCGAAGACTTCGGTGACTTCGTCGCCGCCTTCGTCGGCCGCTACCGCGGGCGGATACAATACTATCAGGTATGGAACGAGCCCAACGTTTACCCCGAATGGGGCAACCGTCCGGTGGACGCCGCTTCCTATGTAAAACTCCTCAAGACGGCC
>JAUYDP010000428.1 GCA_030691805.1 Dehalococcoidia bacterium
CCTTCGGCCTGCTTCTCCAGAAGCTTGCGTTTCCGGGTGACGTCGCCCCCTGATAACCTGGCCAGAACGTCCTTGCGTAGAGGCCTGACCGTCTCCCGGGCGATGATCTTTCCCCCGATGGCGGCCTGGATGGCCACCTCGAAGAGTTGGCGGGGGACTATGCCCTGAAGCTTTTCCACCAGGGCCTTGCCCTCCCGCTGGGCCTGGTCCCGGTGAACGATGCGGGATAGGGCGTCCACCGCCTTGCCGTTGACCAGGATATCCAGCCTGACCAGGGGGGCAGACCGGTATCCGTAGAAGACGTAGTCCAGGGAGGCGTAGCCCTGGGAGATGGATTTCAACTGGTCGTGGAAATCGGCGATAATCTCGCTCAGGGGGATATTATAGACCAGTTGGACCCTCTGGTTGCCGGCCGGGAGGTTTTCTCCGTGCCGGGCATCCAGGTACTCCATGCGCACGAAATCGCCCCGCCGCTGGCTCAGCATGTCCATCACCGGGCCGATGAACCGGTTAGGCAAAATGGTGACGGTCATCCAGGGCTCCTGGATATCGCTCATCTCGTTCGGCGGAGGCAGCAGGGCCGGGTTGTCCACCACGATCTCAACGCCGTTAGTGCGGGTGACATGGTATTCCACGCTGGGCGCCGTAGCCAGTAGCTTCAGCCCGTACTCCCGCTCCAGGCGCTCCTGGACGATCTCCATGTGAAGCGTTCCCAGGAATCCGCAGCGGAACCCGAAGCCCAGGGCGATGCTGTTCTCGGGCTCGTAGGATAGGGCGGCGTCGTTGAGCTTTAGACGGTCCAGGGCGTCCCGCAACTGTCCGTAGTGCTGCCCATCCACCGGGTAAAGTCCGGCAAAGACCATGGGCTTGGTAGGACGGTAGCCGGGCAATGGGTGGTCCGTGGGCTTGTGGGCAAGGGTGATGGTGTCTCCAACCTGGCAGTCCTTCACGTTTTTGAGGCCGGTGGCGACATACCCTACCTCTCCCGCGGCCAACTGCGCCACCGGCGCAGGCTGTGGGCGAAAGACCCCGATCTCCAGGGCTGTGGCCTTTTTGTCGGTGGAGATGAGCAATAGCTCTTCATCCCCTGAGATCGCCCCATCCACTACCCGCACATAGGCCAGCACCCCCTTGTACAAGTCGTATTTGGAGTCGAATATAAGCGCCCGCACTCGTCCTTGCAGGTTGCCCTTAGGGTGAGGAATCCGCCTTATCACCGCTTCCAGGATGTCCTCTGCGCCTATACCTTCCTTAGCCGAAGCCAGGATAACCTCTTCCCGCGCAACGCCGAGCAGGTCGCATATCTCCGCAGCCACCATCTCGGGATTGGCGTTGGGAAGGTCTATCTTGTTGACCACGGGGACCAGCGTCAGCCCCTGGTCCAGGGCCAGGAAGGTGTTGGCGATGGTCTGGGCCTCGATGCCCTGGGTGGCATCCACCACCAGAATAGCCCCTTCGCAGGCGGCCAGGCTGCGGGAGACCTCGTAGTTGAAGTCCACGTGGCCCGGCGTGTCAATGAGGTTTAGCTCGTATTCCAGCCCGTCCTTCGCCAGGTAGGCCATGCGCACGGCCTGGGCCTTGATGGTGATCCCGCGCTCCCTCTCCAGGTCCATCTGGTCCAGGACCTGGTCGGCCATCTCCCGTGGGTTGATGGTGCCGGTGATCTCCAATAGCCGGTCGGCGAGCGTGGACTTCCCGTGGTCAATATGGGCGATGATGCAGAAATTGCGGATTCGGCTTTGTTCCATTAGCTGTTCAATAGGATTATACCATCAAAGACGCTCTGGTAGCGCCGCCTTCTGGTCAAACCAGCCGCATAGGCTATTTGACTAATCTTCCTGGCCAGATCATTCCTTCGATTCGATAGATATAACCGTTTGCTTCCGGTACTAGTCCATTCTCGCCAAAAGATATCGGGCCGGTTAGCCCCTGAAATTGTTCAGAAGCCAGCGCATGCCCCAGGACCTGCCGGCCCGGTGGCTTGCCGTCCTTATAGCTGCGCTCCAGCCCTTCCAGCATGGTGTTCACGGCGTCGTAGGTAAGTAGCGCCTGGGGCCAGGGGTCAGTTCCAGCTAGCCGCCTGTAGACTTCCACAAAGCCCAGCGCACCGGCGACTTCCCTGGGGTGAAGATCTGGCGAGAGGTAAAAGATGCCCTCCGCGGCCGGTCCCGCGATCTTAAGCAGGTCCGGATTGGCCATGGCCGGCCCGCCCAAGACCGGCGTGTTAAGACCGTTAGCCCTGAGAGAGACCAGCAAGTCGCCCCCCTCCAAATAGTCCCCACCGTAGAATATCAGGTCCGGCCGGGCCTCTTTCAACTGCTCCGCTAGTTCCTTCTCAAACCCAGGCACATACGAGAAGACTCCCCCGTAGGCTATCTCTATACCGTATAGCCGGGCTTCCTCACCAACCATATTGGCCATCCGACCACCCGGGGGCACTTGCTGGCCGGTACCCGGCGGGATAGACCCCGACAGCAGGGCCAGCCGTTTTGTTCCCTGCGAGGCTGCAAACCGGGAGGCTGTCCGGGCCAGTGCTTCTTCATAAGGCCCTAGTAAAAAGACGTATGACTCGCCAAGAACGGCTCCGAGTCTGGCATCGCTCAACACGATGGCCGGAAGATGAGCCGCCAGGTAGACCGAAGCGCCTGCCCTGGCGGACTCACTCGATGGATGCCCAACTACCCCAAGCAACTGAGGGTCCAGGGCCATCTTCCAGGCCTGGACGGCCGCCGCCTCTCCTTCGTTGTGGTCATCCTGGGCCACCAGTTCGATATAGTAACCTCCCACGCCGCCCCGCTCGTTCCACTCCTTTAGGGCCAGCTTGGCGGCGGCCAGCATATTGTATCCCAGGGCCGCATCTCGCCCGCTAAATGGGGCCACCAGCCCGATCTTGAAGGTCGCCGGCGCGCTGGCGGGTACGCAGGACGAGAGGAGGATAACTAAGACAAAGACAAGCAA
>JAUYDP010000438.1 GCA_030691805.1 Dehalococcoidia bacterium
AACAACGGTTCGCCAGCGCCGCCCAGATGGGCCAAGCCCTGGTGGAGTGCCTGGCCCGTTCCCAGGAGGACACGGCGGCCTTGCGGCTGGTTACACCGGCTCCAGCTTCCACTCCACCGCCCGCCGTTAGCGGAGCTACGAGGCGCCAGCCGGCTCCGCTTCCCGGACAAAGGGCCAAGCGGGGCTTTTCCTGGGGTCCGGTGGCGGCAGCCTTCGCTATCGTGGCTCTGGTGGCCGGACTGACTCTGGCCAGTCCAAGCCTGGTGAGGCTGTTTCTTACGCCTGCCAGGAGTAATAGTTTCAGCTCTCCAACGCCCGCCCCGGCGCTCACGCCTCCGCCAACCAGCGCGCCGACGGTCGCGGCACTGGCCCTTGTGCCCGGCGTGACTGGAATGCTGCCGGTGGACGCCCGCCTTTTGATAGAGGGACAGGGCCTGGTCTATCGGGAAGACCCAAGGGAGGCTAGCAATGACGTTCCCGAAGGGAGGGTACTCCGGCAAGCCCCACCCCCGGGCAGGACCGCCTCCCAGGGAAGTGCCGTGACAGTGACTATTAGCCTTGGACCTGCGATGGTGCGGGTCCCGGCGCTTACGGAAATGACTGTGGTCCAGGCAGAGTCGAGGCTAAAGGATATCGGGCTGAGGGCGTCCTTCAGGGAGGTGTGGAGCGCGACTATACCAGCCGGCGTGGTCTTCCAGCAGGAGCCGGCCCCGGGAGCTTTGATATCCAAGGGAAGCGCGGTTACCCTAACGGCCAGCAAGGGGAAGGAGAAGGTTGCCGTTCCCAACGTCGTTGGCCTCTCCGAGGATAAGGCCCAGCGGGCCATTCAGCAGGCAGGTCTACGTAACTTCCTCTATGTGAACTACCAGGGCCATGACGTCCTGCCCGACTCGGCCCTGGTGAAGGTCTGTGTGGGCTGTGTGCTTAGCGTCACCCCCAGCCCTGGGGAGATGGTGGAGCTAGGGACCGAGATAAGAATGGCGGTTAGGGACCGAGATAAGAATGGCGGTAAGAAGAAGGACTGATGGTTTTTCCGACAAAATCACCTATTGACAAGGGCGCATAGTAGCAGTATCATAATGGATAAGCTGGCGGAGAGAGCGGTCAGAAGCGGAGGCGAAGACGAGGGGAGCCCATCTTTTAGTTTAAAGTCAATAACATAAAACGAGAAAGGATGGTTTCCTAAATGAACTGGCGGTATACGCTTTACGTCCTCCTGGTAATCTCGACAATGGTCATCGCAGGCGGCGCTGGCTGGAACTGGGGTTAAGGCCTTAAGCCGTTGAAGCTGGACCTCCGCCAGCTTTTCTCTTTCCCTATGAATTAAGGGCCATGGAACAATTGCCCGTACGGGCCAGGCAATATATACTCTTCGTCCTCCTCCTGGGCGGGGTGGCGACCCTCGTTGCGGCGCGCAGCGTCTCCCTGAGGTGGGAGCATCTGTCCTTAGCCCTCATCCTCCTCCCCCTAATGGTAATCTTCGAATTCTTCGAGATAAAGCTCCCCCGCGGAGTAAACGTCAGTCTCGCCACCGTTATGCGTCTCGCGGCGATCATCCTCATTGGCCCAGCCTATGCCATCCTTCTGACGGTATCGGCATTCCTGATTGCCGATGGCATCATGCGAAAGCTTCAGAAGGCTTGGTATAAAGTTGCTTTTAATGCCAGTATGCATGCCGTGGTGTCAGCCGTATCCGGCATCGCCTATTTGGCCATTGCCGACGCGGACCCTAGGCTGGCAAGCTCTTTATACGACATCGGGGCCATAGCCATGGCGGGTCTTCTTTATGTAGTGATCAACAGCGTCATGATCTCGGTTGTGGTGGCTCTGGCCGACGACCTGCCCCTGGGTTATGTGTGGGCCAAGAACCAGAAAAGCGTCCTTCCCCAATACCTGGCGATGCTGCCTATGGGTATCGTCTTCGCTCTTCTCTGGCAGACCTACCCCTGGGCCGTGGCCCTCTTTCTTCTACCAATGGGGATAGTGCACTACAGTTTCAAGGCCCGCATGGACCTGGAGCAGCAGACCGAGCAGGCCCTCATCGCCATGGCCGATATCCTGGACACGAGGGATCAGCTTACCTCCCGCCATTCGCAAGTGGTGGCGGAATACGCCGTAAAGATCGCCCACCAACTCAATCTTCCGGAGGAGCAGGTCGACACGATAATGATCTCGGCCAGGCTCCATGATCTTGGCAAGATCGGCATCAACGACGAAATCCTAAAGAAGCCCGGGCCTCTCTCCCCCGAAGAGCGGAAGGACATGGAGAGGCATTCGGAGATTGGCGCAAGCATCCTGGGGTACTTCCCGCTCTTCTCTAAGGGAGTCTCATTCCTTCTCCACCATCACGAGAGGTATGACGGCCAGGGCTACCCTTATGGCCTAAAGCAGGAGGAGATACCAGTTGGGGCACGGGTCATACAGGTGGCCGACGTATACGAGGCAATGATCTCCCGGCGCTATTACCGGGGTCCTCTGCCGAGAGAGGTGGCGATTGAACAGCTTCGTGTCGGGGCCGGCCGCCAGTTCGACCCCATGGTGGTCGGGGCGTTTCTCAAGGTCCTCGCGGAAGAGGCCCAGGACGATGTCCCTAGTAAATTGCGGGTCCTGGAGGCTACGGGCTAGCCTATGGTCCTGCCCTCCTCAATTTTCCTGTCGTTTCTGATTGCGCTGGCACGGGGCGGCAGGATATCGGCCTTTGCGAGCCTGCGCTTCAAAGGGTTACAATACCTGGCCGGGGCCGTCGTTATTCGCGTCCTGTTGATTCTCCCTCCCCTTCAAATCATACTGATCGAGCCGGCCTTTGGGAACCTGCGGTATGGAGGCATACTGTATTCCCTTTCCCTGCTGCTGGCGCTGTTGACCCTGGTAAGCAATATCCGCTTACCTGGACTCCCGGTCGTGGCCTTGGGGATGTTTGCTAACTTCCTGGTCATAGTCGCCAATCTCGGGCAAATGCCCGGGGCGCTCGACAAGCTAGTCGCAGCGGGCTACCCTGGGCCGACTCCCGGCCATTGGTCTAACTTCACGGTTATTGTAGACAGCACCCGTTTGTGGTTCCTCGGCGACAATTTCCTCATCGGCCGCCCCTGGCCGCTACCTTCTGTCATCAGCCTGGGGGACCTTATTATAATTGTTGGGGTGTTCTGGTTCTTCCAAAAGGCGATGAGACCATAAAAGGGGCTTTTGTGCTCCTGGCCGGCGATTTCCAGGTATAGGCAATTGAAACAGAAGGTCCGGTTTTGGGCAGGCGTTGTCTTTAGCGCAGCGAGCCTGGTCCTGGCTGTTAAGATAACTAACATCGAAGAGACCTGGTCCGCTCTCCGACAGACCGATTATTACCCGCTTATCCCCGCGATGGTGGCCCTGGCGCTAACGCTGCTCGGAAAAGTGGCCAGGTGGAGGCTCCTGTTCGATTCCAGGCACGGTCACCCGCCCTTTGGTAAAGCCTTCTCGGTCCTGGTCATTGGGCAGATGATCAATTTGCTATTTCCCCTGAGGATGGGTGAGGTGGCGCGGGCCTATTTCATTGGCGAGATGGTGGGCAGCAACAAGCCTCAAGCCATGGCCACAGTCGTGGTGGAGAAGGTGGTTGACATGCTTGCCGCCCTTCTGCTGGTTATTTTGTTATTCCTGGTCATGCCCTTTCCGGAATGGCTCCAGCGGCCCGTATTGGGCCTGGCGGTTGTTTCAGCCGCCCTGCTGATTGCGCTGATCTTCCTGGCTAGTCAGAGAGGGCGTCTCTCCTCGCTGCTGGGCAGAATTACAGCATTCCTGCCTTCTGCCTTGCAGCCGGATTACCTACGGAAGCAATCGGACAAATTCATAGAAGGTCTCGGGGCGCTGCGGGATGTCCGGTCTATGGTGTTAGTGGTCTTATTGACTGGAATGGTCTGGCTTACCTCGGCGATCACTAACTACTACGTCTTTCTTTCCCTGAACATTGATCTCCCATTTATCGCATCCGTCTTTCTCTTACTGGTCCTTCAAGTGGGGGTTGCGGTGCCGGCTGGTCCGGGAAGGATTGGGGTGTTTCAGTACTTGACCATACTGGCTCTCTCCGTCTTCGTCGTGGCTCCGGAGCGTGCTTTGGCAGCAGGGGTTATCCTCTACCTGCTCGTAAATACCCCGCCGATTGTCCTTGGCCTATTCTTTCTCTGGCAATACCACTTCAGCCTCTGGAGGATAAAGTCCCTCGCCCCGTAGGGTGAATCCTGGGCTAAAGCTATGTCGCGTAGATACCGGCCATATCTAATAGGCGCTATTTTGGCGGTTGTAGCGCTAGCTCCGAGGTTGATCCTGCTTGGTAGCCCTAGCTGATGGCTAGATGAGAGCTATAGCGTGGCGCTGGCATCAGAGAGCGTCAAGAAAGTTCTTGAGAATACCAGTGACCCACATCCTCCCCTGTTCTACTTGATGCTCCATATATGGCTTTCTCTGGGCAGATCCGAGGCTTTTCTAAGGATTCCTTCGGCCCTCTTCGGAGCGCTGTCGGTCCCGCTAGTCTTTGCCTTGGGCAGGGCCTGGGTCCCAGAACGGACGGCGGTGCTGGGCGCACTCTTTTTGTCCATGGCACCAATGCATGTTTGGTATTCACAAGAAGTTAGGATGTATAGTCTCCTAACGTTCCTCGGCCTAGTCTCAACGGTTTCGCTTACCAGACTAATAAAGGGGGCCAAGCCGGTTTGGTGGGTCGTTTACGCCAGCAGCGCCTTGGCGGGCCTCTACACCCATTACGGTATGGTCGGCCTTCTTGTGGTCCAGGGACTCTGGCTCGTGTTCTGGCGAATGAACCGAGATATTGAGCTTCGCTTTTTAATCTCTTGGTTGGTCTCCTTGGGCGTTCTCTTCCTGGGCTTCTGGCCCTGGTTACCAGTTCTCTTGGCGAACATTGCTGACCTGGCAAATGTCCCTATCGTGATGCAGGTTACCTTTCTCCAGGGCGCCGACGCCGCCTGGCTCCTTCTGTTCCTTCTTTTCCCCCTGATTCTGCTGTTCTGGGACATAAGGCTCTGGTTCGCAAGGGCCACCAGCGCCCAGGCATTGCCCCGTAGCAACAGTAGCCTGGAGATCAGCTCGTTGGCATTATTCCCTATTCTCACATTAGCCAGCGCGATTCCCCTGGGGACATCCATGAAGCGCCAAGCGATTGTTGTTCTGCCATATTTCTTCCTACTGGCAGCCTCGGGGGTCAGTAGATTGCGGCTGCGGAGAAGTCTGGCTGAGGTCGCTCTCCTAATTCTGTCTGTTCTATCCCTGGCTGCTAGCTATGGTCAGAGGGAGGTTGAGGACTGGATAAAATTGACGACCTCGGATTTTACGAGCGAGCTTGAACAGTTACCGGCAAACTACCGCCGGTTATGGGTTATTCTGAGCCATGATAGCTACGTTGATCCGGAGCTAGAGGTTCGCCACTGGCTGGAAAAAAAGTGGAAGCTGGAGCAGGAGAGTTTCCCGAAGGGAATTACGGTGCGCCTGTATCTCATTCCGACCAAAGATGAACGGCCGCCGTAACCCGTTAATCTATCCGGTAGGCATACGAGTTACGCCAAACCCGTTTCGTGTTGAAGCTATCAGAGATTACAGGATATAATGGGCGCATGACCGCCTATTACCCCGTTGCGCTGGATCTTCGGGGACGCCTTTGTGTGGTGATCGGCGGCGGTGGAGTGGCGGAGAGGAAGGTCCACGGACTATTAGAGTGCAACGGGCGGGTGCGCGTCATTGCTCCGAAAGCTTCTCCCAAGTTGAGAAAAATGGCGCTGGACGGACTGGTCAATTTGGAGGTCCGGCAGTACCGAACGGGCGACCTGGCCGGCGCCTTTCTGGCTATGGGCGCTACGGATGATCCCCAGGTGAACGATGCGGTCTTCCAAGAGGCACAGGAAAAAGGCATCCTCGTCAACATCGCCGACGCCCCCTCCCGCTGCAACTTCATCCTTCCGGCCACGGTCCGGAGAGGCGACCTGACCATAGCCATAAACACCGGCGGCAAAAGCCCCGCGCTGGCGCGCCAGATACGAGAGGACCTGGAAGAACAGTTCCCGCCGGAGTTCTCCCGCCACCTGGAGGAGCTGGCCTGCTATCGCCGCCTCTTACGGGAGAGCCTGCCGGACCCCGCCCGTCGAGAGACTGCCTGGCGAGGCCTCATGGCCGGAGGTCTGGTGGGCCTGCTGCGCCGGGGAGAGAATCAGAAGGCCCTGGGCCTGGTGCAGGATGCGGTTGCCAGGGCCGGAGACGCCCGATGAAAAAGGGTGTTGTCTATCTGGTGGGGGCGGGGCCAGGAGACCCGGGCCTTATTACCGTCAAGGGGTTAGAGTGCATTAGACAGGCCGATGCTATTGTCTATGATCGTTTGGCCAGCCCGGAGCTACTGAGAGAGGCCCGCAAAGACGCTCAGATAATCTACGTTGGGAAGGCATCCAGCCAGCATGCCATGGCCCAGGGTGACATCAACTGTCTCCTGGTGGTTCTGGCAGTCCAGGGAAAGACGGTGGTCCGCCTGAAGGGGGGCGACCCCTTCGTCTTCGGCCGCGGTGGTGAAGAGGCTGAGACCTTGGCCGAAGCAGGGATCCCTTTCCAGGTAGTGCCGGGTGTCACTTCCGCCATCGCGGCGCCTGCCTATGCCGGGATACCGGTTACCCATCGCGACTTCACTTCCGGCCTGGCTATCTTCACCGGTCACGAAGACCCCCTAAAGGACGGTAGCGCTATTTCCTGGGAAAAGATCTCCACCGGGGTAGGCACGCTGGTCTTTTTGATGGGCATGGAGAACCTGGACGCTATCGTGGAGCGGCTGCTAACCAACGGCCGGCCGCCTGAGACGCCGGTCGCCCTGGTCCGGTGGGGCACCTTGCCGCAGCAGGAGACCCTGGTAGGCGACCTTTCGACAATCGCGGCGAAAGCCAGGGAATCGGGCTTCGCCGCTCCTGCGGTAATCGTAGTGGGCGAGGTAGTCTCGCTACGGGACCGCTTACGGTGGTTCGATAACCGGCCGCTTTCCGGCAAGCGAGTCCTGGTGACCCGCACCAGGGAGCAGGCTAGCCAGTTATCTGCCCTTCTCCGAGACCACGGCGCCGAGGCTGTAGAATGCCCGACGATCGAGATACAGCCCGTAGAGGACTTCTCTGAGATGGACTCGGCCCTGTCCAACCTGGCCCAGTACGACTGGGTTATCTTCACCAGCGTCCATGGCGTACGGTCTGTGCTGGCTCGGCTGCAGGACCTGGGCCGCTCTGCTGACGCCCTGTCGGAGTGCCGCTTGGCGGCAATTGGCCCGTCGACAGCCCGGGAGCTGGAAGGCGCCGGGCTACGGGTGGCTTACCAGCCGGAGGAGTATGTCGCCGAGGCCATTGTAGAGGGCCTGGACGGCGTGGCTGGAAAGCGCATATTGCTACCCCGGGCCGATATCGCCCGGGAGTCGCTGGCCATCGGTCTGCGCGAGAAGGGCGCTGTGGTGGACGAGGTTGACGCCTATCGCACCGTCTCTGCATCGGCGGAAGCGGGGCCGGTGAGGCAGATGCTTGCCACACGCCAAATCGATGCGGTGACTTTTACCAGTTCTTCGACAGTGCGCAACTTTGTAGCTTTGCTGGAACAAGGAACGAAGAAGGAGGAACGGGGAACGGGGAACGAGGAACAAGGGAGAGGGGACGAGGAGCGAGGGATTGGGAACAAGGAACGAGGAACGAGGGAGAAAGGGCTTCGAGTTTTGGACCTCTTGAAGGGGGTCAAGGTAGCTTGCATTGGCCCCGTTACCTCCCGGACGGCCCACGAGCTGGGGCTGCATGTTGACGTGGTGGCCAAGGAGTACACCATACCCGGCCTGGTGCAGGCTTTGGAGGAGTTCTACGCGAAGGAAAGGAGGTGAGCGGCCCACCTCCTGGACCTGCACAACCCGGTGGCCCCAGCGGTCGTGGATTTGCAACTGCATGGTCTGGGAACTGGTGGAGCCTGCGGTTATCGGTGGGACTGGCGATGAGCCTGGGGGTGGGGATACTGGCGGTGGCTTTACTGGGCGCTAGCAAAGGAGATCGCGCAGCAGCTCGAACTCTGGCAGACAACTTCGTGCTTAATATCACGCGGGGCCAGGGCGATTGCGTAGTCTGCCCACAGGCAGATCAACATTTACCCCCGGTCCCGGGCTGCTTTTCTTCCCTGGCGATATCAATAACTCTCCTACCTTCTACCCGGGAGAGACGACATACTACACCGCCACGGTGCAAAATCGGACTGCCACTTCTTTCTTTGCGGACCTAGATAACACAGTAGAAATCTCGCCTGATGGTAAAAATTGGATTCAGGTTAGCATACCCAGTAACGAGCCGCGCCCTATTCCACCCGGGGGCACTCTACAATTAAAGGTGAACGTAGTACCGACATGGCCGCCGTCGTCACAAGCCATCGGGGTAGCGGCGGCCGCATCGACACGGGTGACCGCGACCATGTCTATTCCATCGGGCCCACGGCTCGAATTAGCCAGACGGTTGTGTTCGCCAGGCCCCAGAAGGTCTACCTGCCCCTGGCGGAAAGGAACTTGGCTGGCGCCTGGTAACCCCAGGATAGACCCAAAGTAGAAGGAGATAATCCCCGCAATGGCTGAAGAATTTTCGGTAGTTGGCAAGAGGCTGCCCAGGCTGGATGGCCTTGCGAAGGCTACGGGCCAGGCCGCCTTCACCGGTGACCTTAACCTGCCCCGGATACTCCAGGGAAAGATCCTGCGAAGCCCACTCGCCCACGCCAGGATCTTGAATATAGATACTACTCGCGCCAGGGCTTTACCCGGGGTCAAGGCAGTAGTAACCGGTAAAGACACCCTTGGGCGCCGCTATAACGTGCTGCGATTCAAGGAGTCCTTTGCGGATGAATACCTGCTGGCCATGGACAAGGTGCGGTTCATCGGGGATGCAGTGGCGGCTGTCGCCGCGGTAGACGAGGAGACCGCCCAAGATGCCCTGGATCTTGTCAAAGTAGATTACGAGGTGTTACCCGCCGTTTTCGACCCAGAGGAAGCCTTGAAGCCGGGGGCGCCGCGGATTCATGACCACTCCGAGAACAACGTCAGCCGCCGGATTAACTTGGAGTTTGGGGATGTAGACGGCCTTATGGCCTCCGCCTACCACGTCCGGGAAGATACCTTCGTGACCCAGAGCCAGAGCCACGTGCCGATGGAGGGGCACGCTTGCGTTGCCAGTTTCGAGCCGAACAGCCGGCTTACCGTCTGGACCTCCACCCAGATACCATATCTTATAAAAAAAGACCTGGCCCTGGTCCTGGGGCTGGAGGACAGCCAGGTGCGGGTTATCCTACCTTATGTTGGGGGCGGTTTTGGCGGCAAGTCCGACGGACTGGCTAACCTGGATTTCTGCGCTTCGCTGCTTTCCATTAAATCAGGGCGGCCGGTAAGGATTCTCTATGGCCGTGAAGAGGAGTTCATCGGCACCAGGCGCCGTCATCCCATCCGCATCTGGATGAAGACGGGGATTGACCGGGAGGGCCGCATCGTGGCCAGGGATGTCCGCTGCATCATGGATGGCGGAGGCTATAATTCCTATGGGCCGGCCAGCGTGCTTTTAGTGGGCATCTTTTTGAATCTGCCGTACCGGTACCAGAGCTACCGGTATCGGGGGACACGGGCCTATACCAATAAGCCTCCCTCGGCCGCTATGCGGGGGCACGGCGCCCCCCAGGGCCACTTCGCCAGCGATATCCAACTTGACATAATAGCTAAGGAGACGGGGATAGACCCGATTGACATACGTCTGCGCAACGCTTTGGAGGCAGGGGAGACTACCCTGGCAGGCTTCAAGATTCTCAGCTCTAACTTCGCCGCCTGTATCCATGAGGTGGCCCAAAAGTCCGAATGGCACGAGAGAAAGGGCAAGTTGGGCGCGAACCGGGGATTAGGAATTGGGTGCAGCGGGTTCCCTGCTGGGACCGGGTTCCGGCAGCGGCCGGATATACCCACCTACTCCTCGGCGGTGGTGCGGATCAATGACGACGGCTCGGTAGCGGTGCTGTCCAGCGCCGCTGACACGGGACAGGGTTCCGACACCCTGCTCCTGCAAATAGCCGCCGAGGAATTGGGCGCCAATCCGGAAGACGTGAAGTTCATCCGGGCGGATACCGATCTGACCCCGGCGGACCTGGGCAACTACGCCAGCCGGGAGACGGTCTTCGCGGGCAACGCCGTTAAGGCCGCCGCCGCCGAGGTCAAAAAGCAGGTCCTTCCTGTTGCCGCCGAGGAGCTAGAGGCCAACCCTGCCGACCTGGTGGCCTTCGGTGGGTTCATCTATGTTAGGGGCACCCCTGAGCGCCGGGTGACGTTCTTAAAAGCTGCCAAGAAAGCCATAGAAGTAAACAAAGGACGGCCGGTGGTGGGAGAGGCGGCCTACGACCCACCGGATAAGATGAACTACGCCACCTATACCTTTGGGGCGCAGGTGGCGGAGGTCGAGGTGGACCCTGAAACGGGACACGTGACTGTAATCAAGCTCATCGGCGCCCACGATGGCGGCACCGCTATCAACCCCATGGCCGTGGAGGGGCAATTGGAAGGATCCATGCATATGGCCCTGGGCTTCGCCATGAGCGAGGACCTGGTATGGGAGGATGGCGCTGCCCTGAATCCATCGCTGGCTTCTTACTTCATCCCGGGGCCTTTCGAGATGCCCAGGACGGAGCTAATCAGGGTGGACTCCTGGGACCCGGAGGGTCCATTCGGGGCCAAAGAAGCCGGGGAGGGCACTGTTGGCCCCACTGCCCCGGCCATCGCTAACGCCATCTTCGACGCCGCGGGGATACGGATGAAGAGCCTGCCTATTACGGCTGAAAAGGTGCTGAAGGCGCTGGGTGAAAAGGGGGCAGGCAAAGCTTAACTTCGATCACTCTTTCACCCGGCGCATGGGTCTCGGCTTGACCCCTACTCACCCCTGCAGTCTGGGCAGAAGCCAGCCAGGTCAATGGCCGTGCTGGTGATGGTGAAACCGTGGCGCTTGGTCAGCTCGGCCTTTAGACTCTCTGTCAACGGGCTTTCGAACTCGATGACGTGGCCGCAGCGGACACAGAGCAGGTGAAAGTGTTCCGCTTGGGGCTTTATTTCGTAATGGTGGTGTTCCTCGGCGAAGTGGAGCTCATTGATGAAGCCCATTGCTTTGAGCATAGAGAGATTCCGGTAGATGGTGGACAGGCTGATGCGGGGGTCCTTTTCCCGGGCCAGCCGGTAAAGCTCCGGCGCGTCCAGGTGGCCCTGGGCTTCCCGGATTAACTCCAACAAGAGGGTGCGCTGGCTGGTCGCCCGCCGCCCGACGGAGCTCAAAATCCCCTTGGCGCTTTCCTTGCTCCCGCCCTGCTCCTCTTGTGCGACGATGCTTCGCTTACTCATATCAGCTAATTATGGCATACGGTCTCGTTCCGCACAAGAAGAAGCCTATTGGAGGTTAAGACATAATCCAATTTCATTGTGTCGAAGGACCGCTAGGCGTATAATCGCCAGGGATATGGGAATCGGAGACCTTCCAGATAATATAGCTCCAGGAAAGCAGGATGTACGCCGGCCTCACTATGCCTTCGTCGTGCTGGGCATGGGCAGGCTGACGGTGGTGGGGGCTCTGGGCCTGGCCCGATACCCTTACGCTCTTATCCTTCCCTCCATGAAGGAGGCCCTGGGCCTCAGTTACACCGAGATGGGCCTCCTGGCCACAGGTTTCTTCTCTGGATACCTGGTCTTTGC
>JAUYDP010000367.1 GCA_030691805.1 Dehalococcoidia bacterium
GCCAGGTCGGCCGGCGGGCGAGGGCGGCTTAAGGCGGCCGCTTAGGTCGCCCATAGCCGTGTCCCACGAAACCGGCTCGAACTGGCCGCTTCCGCGAGGGCCGGTGCGCTTTAGCGGCCCTCGGATGCGGTCAGGATGATACAGGGCCTGAAGCCCCGATTGGCCGCGGGCGCAGAGCTTCCCCCGGTTGACCGGATAGGCCGGGTTACCCTCTATCTTCTTGGCCCGCCCTTCCATCACCCGTACTATGATCCCGCAGCCGCTGGGACACATCCGGCAGATGGTGGCGTACCAGGTGTCTATACCGGTGACCAGGTCTTCCGGCATGCGGGCGCGGCTCTCCACCAGGAGCTCGCTGCGGGATGGCGTGCAGGCGGAGAAGGCCACGGCGCCCGCCGCCGAGACCCCGGTGAGCTGTATGAACTGGCGTCGTGTTATACCCATCGTTCTAAGCTAATAGTGACGCTGTAGATGCGAGGCATGCCTCGCCCCTACCAAGTCGCGTAATACCCATCGTTCTAAGCTAATAATGACAGAAGGAGCAGTCCGTCGGCGCTCCTCTCTGGCGATGGCAGTTTATGCACTGGGGCATTCCCAGAGGGCTTTCCTGCCTCGCCACGCCCATTTTCTCCACCTGCCCATGACAGGCGGAACAGTCTACCTGTGCCCGGATATGGGGCTCGTGGGTAAAGCGCACCACGTCCGGGACGCGATAGACACGCTTCCACTCTATGGGCTTCTGGCTGATCCAGGCGGCGCGTACCTTCTCGATCTCCGGATTCCCTGCTCCGACCACCGTGTGGCAGAACATGCACTGTTCAACCGGCGGCATCCCGGCCTCCACCGTCTGGCCCGCGTTGCGGTGGCAGAAGGCGCAGTTGAGGCCAAGGTTTGAGACGTGGAACGAGTGGGTGAAGGCAACCGGTTGTTCCGGGGGCTGATTGAGGCGAGAGGCCGCCACTGTTAACCCCAGGACTGCCAGCAGGACGACCGTTACCACAGCCGCCGCCAGTATGATCAGCGGCTTTTTGGGCATGGCGTCAATGCGGACTGCCGGGAGGGGCCGTCAATCAAATCAAGGACCTGGGGTAGATCAGGTTGAGAATACCAAGCTGGTTACCCAGCCGTAGGGCCAGGAAGACCGCGGCCCCCAAGGCCAGGAGGGCTACCAGGTAGAAGAGGGGCTGGGCCAGAGGTCCCCATCGGGGGAGCTGGTCCGTATAGCCCAGGGACGGGATGATGGCGTATCCGATCAGGATATTAACGGTGAATATGACTGTGACAACTGCGAAGAGCCACAGGGTGATGAGCAGGGAGGTCAGGCTATTCCACTCGGCGGGGCCAATGATTCCAGGGGTCACAAGACGTTTCTTCCCTCTTGTCTCTCCGGGCAAGATGTGCGGACGCGTCGGGTAGGCGAAATTATTAAAGGTAGTCTATCATACAAGCTGTTCTACGACAATAAGGGTTTATTACAAATTGGCGCGACCGAAATCGCGCCTTTCCCAGGATGCGGGAATCTGTAGGGGCGGTTCACGAACCGCCCACCGCGGCATCTACGAACCCGTAGGGGCAATTCATGGATTGCCCCTACGGGTTCGCGGTGTCTTTGCTCTAGGACCACGTCCTACAAGCTTCGCCCCACGGCCTGCGCCACCAGCCGGAGCTCGGCCATAAGCTTCTCGAAGTTGCTGAAGGTCAGGGATTGAAGGCCGTCAACCAGCGCCTGGGCCGGGTTGGGGTGGACCTCCACCAGGAGGCCGTCCGCCCCTGCCGCAATACCAGCTTTGGCCAGCGCCGGCACGTATTCGAAGTGGCCCGCCGGGTGGCTTGGATCCACGATGATGGGCAGGTGACTGAACTTTCGTGCCACCGGAATTGAGGAGATGTCCAGGGAGAAGCGGGTGCTGTCCTCGAAGGTCCGTATTCCGCGCTCGCAGAGTATAACGTTCTCATTGCCCTCGGCCAGGATGTAGTCGGCGGCGGTTAGCCATTCGTTGATGGTGCTGGAGAAGCCCCGCTTCAGCATGACCGGGCGGCCGGTCTTGCCGACCTCCCGGAGCAGGGAGTAATTCTGCATATTACGCGCCCCCACCTGGAGGATATCGGCGTGTTGGGCAACCAGGTCCACCTCATGGGTGTCCATAACCTCGGTGATAATGGGTATTCCCAGGGATGCCTTAACCCGGGAGAGGATCTTCAGGCCCTCTTCCTGGAGACCCTGGAAGGCGAAGGGGGAGGTCCGGGGCTTATAGGCGCCGCCCCTAAGGATGCGGGCGCCGGCCTTCATAACCGCTTCCGCCGTCTGGAAGACCTGTTCCTCGCTTTCCACGGCGCAGGGGCCGGCCATGACCACCACCTGGGGCCCTCCGATCTGAATGTCACTAACGGTTACGATGGTGCTGGCGGGCTTGAACTCCCGTGAGGAGAGCTTGTAGGGCTTCATGATCCGCTGGACCGACCCCACTCCGGGCAGAAGCGCGAAAACGTCAGTCGGCGCCTTTCCGGTGTCCGAACCAAGGATGGCCACCACGGTTTTCTCCGTGCCGTGGTTCAATTGAACGTCGAAGCCCATGCTTCGGGCCTTCGCCACGACCTGGTCTATCTCATCCTTGGAGGCCCCTTTTCGCATCTCGACGATCATCTTATCTGCCCTTCGCCTTCTATCTTTTTTCCGGAACCATGGCCCGGTGGAGGTCCTCTAACTGCTGGGGGGCCACCTCGTCGGGCGCCCGGGTCAGGGGACAGTAGCCTGCCTGGTTCTTGGGGAAGGCGATTACCTCCCGTATGTTTTCCTCTCCTGCCAGAAGCATGACCAGCCGGTCTATACCGGGCGCAATGCCTCCGTGGGGAGGCGCCCCATATTCCAGCGCCTCCAGCAGATGCCCGAAGCGGTCCTCCATCTCCTCGTCGGAATATCCCAGGAGCCGAAGCATCTTCTCCTGGAGACCCCTCTGGTGGATACGGATGCTCCCGCTGGAAAGCTCATGGCCGTTGCAGATGATATCGTAGGATAGGGACCTCACCTTCTCGGGAGCGGAGTCCAGGAGCGGGATATCCTCCTCATGCGGGCTGGTGAACGGATGGTGCACGGAGTCCCATCGCCCGTCTTTCCATTCCAGCAGTGGGAAGTCCAGGACAAAGGCGAAGGACAGGAGATTGGGGTCCGCCAGGCCCAGGCGGTGGGCCATCTCCTGGCGCAGACGTCCCAGGACCTCGTTAGCTACATCCTTTCGGTCGGCCACGATCAGTAGCAGGGCACCGGTTTTGGCCCCCGTGAGCTGGACCATGCCC